>JADFNF010000015.1 GCA_022563485.1 Fidelibacterota bacterium
GCGCTGTTTTGGGTGGTGGGGGCCGTCCTGGTGGGCTATGGGGGCTTTCTGTTGTGGCTGCGGCGGGGGCTGTCCAACCTGTCGGATGGGGCGGGGAATGGCCAGCTGGACGTGACAGTCATCGTCGCCGCCCGTGACGAGGAAGCCAACCTGCCCCGGCTGTTGGCCGCCCTCCAGGCCCAATCCTACCCCATAGAACGGCTGGAGATCATCGTGATTGACGATAACAGCACCGATGGGTCCTACCGAGTGCTCACGGACCACGCTGAAAAGATGCCTAACCTGCACCCGTTGCGCATCGATGATACGCCAACCGGGTGGTCGCCCAAAAAGTGGGCCCTGACGACGGCCATCGAGCGGTCGACCGGAGAGATCATCCTCGTCACCGACGCCGACTGTCTGCCCGGTCCCCGGTGGGTGGAGACCCTGGTCGCCTATTTTGATGACCCGTCAACCGGGCTGGTAATGGGTCCGGCCCCCCTCATATCGGAGCGCCCGAACCGGTGGTGGGAAGCTTTGCGCCTGGACAGTTGCGCAGTCGATGCCTTGGCGGCGGCGGGCACCGGTCGTGGTCTGGCCCTGACCTGCACGGGACGCAACCTGGCCTATCGGCGGGCAACATTCCAGGAGGTCGATGGCTTTCAGGGGGTGTCCCATGTTGTCTCCGGGGACGATGATTTGCTGATGCTCAAGATCGCCGCCACCGGACGCTGGAGTGTCAGATTCGCCCTTGCAATCGACGCAGTGGTGCCATCACCGCCGCCCCCGGACCTGAGGGCTTTTATCCGCCAGCGCCTACGGTATGCCTCAAAAGGTCTACTATACTACGAACTCAAGACCGCACCCGAATTCAAATTGATCCTCCCGTTGATCTATGGGGCCAACCTGGCGGCTGTAGTGAGCCAGATAGCCTTCATCGTGACCCTGCAGCCCTATTGGCTGGCGCTCCTGGGCGTCAAGCTGCTGGCAGAGGGCGTACTGGTCTACCCCTACCTGCGCCGGATCGGCCAACGGGTGCGCATGGGGACCTTCCTGCTCACCGGGCTGGTGCATCCCTGGTACGTAGCGCTGATTGGTCTCCTGGGTAATTTTTACACGGTGACCTGGAAGGGAGGACGCTATAAGGGGCAGCGGGTGGCGGGGAGGAACGAGTGAGGGTTGGGGGCTGTTGACCAACCTGCAGCTCAACTATTGAGCTGGCCGCGGCGGAATCCCCGCCGGTTTACTCCTGGACGCGCCTGAAGGTAACCGGCCCCGAATTCCCTGCACCTGAACTGGCCTCGCCTTCGATTGTTGAGGAATCGGTCAGTTTGCCGTTAAAGTCCGCACCCACTTGCTCGATTTCGTAATGGACCACACCGTCATCGTAGCTGAACGAAATGGGGAAGTCATATGCGCCCATGTCGGGGACATCCATGGTGGCGGTGAACGTCCCTGCGGCTGATTTTGAGATGTTGAGAATTACTTCCAACTCATCACCCTGTGGGGTCTCAATGTTGGCCTTCCAGGTACCGGTGATGTCGATGGCCGCCAAGGCCGGATCGGGTGCTTTCGTACGCGCCGCACAGGCCAGACCCAGGCCGAGTAACATAAAGAGGTAGATTAGGGTGCGGGTGGATCGGATGGTGCGATATTTCAAGTCATTTCCTCCTGATCTGGGATATGCAGGATTTGTGATTTATTAAACGGCCATAAGTTAGGGCCGGTTGGCGATCATCCTAATTCTTCTTTTGGATGCTGACCGGTCCGCGATCTCAACAAACCGTTGCAGGGTTAATTGTGCTGGGAGACT
This sequence comes from Fidelibacterota bacterium, assembly GCA_022563485.1. Lineage (GTDB taxonomy): Bacteria > Fidelibacterota > Marinisomatia > SCGC-AAA003-L08 > TS1B11 > JADFNF01. The sequence continues at coordinate 1,793 of JADFNF010000015.1, forward strand.
GGCAGCCTGGGGGGTGACTGCCACCCCTCATACCCAGACCGGCGGCAACCGGTCGATGATGACAGGCAGCGGGGCATGAGATCCGTAAGGGTCGCTAGAAGAATCGGTGCCGGTTATCGATGATCTTGGCCTGGGCTTTTAAATCGTCAATCCACTGTGTCCAGGCTGTGCTCAGCCGCCGGTCAAAGAGGCGGCGATGTTCGGCATCGCGCACGGCTTGAAACTTTTCCGAATCGGGCTCCTCAAAGGTCACCAGCCGGATAATAGCCTGACCCCGTTCAAGAGTAATCACGCCGCTGACTTGGTCCGGGGCCATGGTTTTGAGGACTCCGGCCAAGCGGGCGCTGCGTCCGATACCGGAGAAACTGCCCGTCAGGGGACCCGACACGCCGGTGGCATAACTGGCTTCAGGGAAGGTGGCGGCTGCGGCCGACCAGTCATCCGTACGGGCCAGCTGCTCCCGGAGATTGGCCATGATCAGCTCGACTTGTATTTGGGCGGCTTCCTGTTTTAAGGCGCGCTCAATCCTACCACGAACATCCTCCAGCGGCTGGAATCCCTGGGGACGGGCCTCAGCCAGACGGGCAACCAGGTAACTTTGATCGTTTTCAATGACATTGGATATCGCGCCCACCTCGGCCTCGAAGGCAAAGCGTACCGCGGCCCGGGACATGCCTACCGGTGGTGGCAAGAATTTGTCGCCAATCCGGAGAGCGGGCGAAGTGCGGTTGGCGAGGCCCTGAATGATAAGAGCCGCTTCAAAAGACGAATCGGCGGCATCGAACGAAAATATATTGGCCTGGGTCCTCATCTGACTCACTGATCGGGGGCTTATGCTAACATTCAGCAGGATATGGCTCGCCTTAATCTCGGGACCATTCTCACCCTCTCTGCGTTCTACAACTTTGATGACATGGTAGCCGAATTGGGTTCTTACCGGTCCGACCAGCTCACCTGCTTCGGCGGCGAAAGCGGCCTTCTCAAATGGTCCCACCATCTGTCCCTTGCCAAACCATCCCAAGTTGCCACCGTCAGTTCCCGAGCCGGCATCATCGGAATACTCGAGAGCCAGTTGGGCAAAATCTTCCCCAGCGCTGACCCGCTCGATCAACTCCCGGGCTGCCCTAAAGACATCGGCAGAATCTTCCGGTGTGGGCAACTTCTCCCAGACCACATAGTCGATGATGCGCATTGCGGGCAGGGCATAAGTTTCTTTATCCCGAGTATAGGCCCGTTCGATGTCCCGGTCACTCACCACAATCTCGTCAGTGTTGATTTTGCTGGTGGGTACATAGATATAGTCGATGGTGGCCTGGGTGTTGCGGTCGTACCAGGCCGACTTGACTTCCTCTTCGGAGGTATAGGTCAAGGCTCGGATGATCGCGTTCATTTTTTCCCCAGGCAGCACATTGGCCAGAAAGGCCTCCACGGGAGCCCATTCGTTACCGGCCGGGTTATTGAGTGCCTGGAAGTACAGGTTGGGATCGAACTGGCCATCACGCTGAAACGCTTCACTCTGCTGGACGAATAGGGGTGGGTAGTTCTGCAAAATATAGTAGATTTCGTCGCCGGTGACTTCCAGGCGTCGATTGCTCATCTCCGGTAGCAGAACGTGGCGCGTGATCACGTTTTCCCAGGCCTCGGATTCGGCCTGATCGACCAACCGGTCGTTGAGTTCGCCGAACTGCTCCCGGGCCTGCTGGGTTTGCAGGGCGATGGCCTGGCTGAGTTCCTCGATGGTGATCCGGTCGGTGTTCACGGCGCCGACGGCATTGCCCGTCAGGTTGCTGCCGAACAGCTGATCGATAATGTTGGCGCCGCCCACTAGCCCTCCGATGGACAGACTCAGGATAAATATGAACAGGAAAGCCCAGAGAATGATGTGCTGTTTTTCACGGATGGTGGTAAGCGTTGCCACGGAATGATTATCCCTTATATTGATTCAGCTGCCAGTCCCTGCGTTGACGGGCCGGACACTGCCGGTAGCCCGGACAGAATTTACTGCTCCCCTCCGGGCAAATCAATTTGACAGTGGCTGGGCTGGATTGCCACCGGCCGGTAAGCGCTTAAAGCAAAGCCCCCGAATCAAGTTTGATCGGGGACCAAGAGTACCTCGTGGCTATCTGCTAGGATTAGGGCAGGTGCGATTTTCGTCAGTCTCCCCCCGTGGAGATAGCCGGGATCGAACCGGCGACCTCTTGAATGCCATTCAAGCGCTCTCCCAACTGAGCTATATCCCCAAACAGCTACCCGTGCCCATCAAATAACAACCATCATCGCGATGCCGACACTGGGCGATCTTACTAAAATTACGGCCTATAAACAAGGTTGAGCAGGCTACCGGCACAGGGTCCCAGATTTACTGTCAGCGATTCCTTTGCGACAGCCGCCCATACCGATTGCCGCCCCCGGCCATCCTTCCTAACTTTACAGGTGGGTTCCGCATTATTTTGAATGACCTGACTGATGGGGGTCATGCCCCCGGAGATGTTCGTACCATGATTTTCCCAAAACTGTTTATTCCCGGCCCCACACCCGTGGCGGAGGATACCCTCCGGGCCATGAGTCAGCCCCAGGTGGGGCATCGGACGCCGGAGTTTTCCGAGTTGTTCACCATCGTGACCACCGGCCTTGAGAAAGTTCTGGGAGCCAATAAGGTGTTCCTGTTCTCCAATCCGGCCACCGGGGTCTGGGAGGCCGCGGTACGCAACACGGTCAAAAAGCGAGCCCTGAACCTGGTGAACGGGGCCTTTGCCGCCAAGTGGCACACCCTCACCCAGGCCTGCGGCCTGCCGTGCGATGCCCTGAACAAGGAGTGGGGGCTGGCAATCCATCCTGAAGATGTGGACCGGGCCCTGGCCACCGGCAAGTACGATGTGGTGACCCTGGTGCACAATGAGACCTCCACCGGCGTCATGTCCCCGTTGGAAGACATCGCCGGACTGATGGCCGGCAAATACCCCGATATCTTCCTCCACGTGGACGCCGTGAGCTCCATGGCAGGAGTGGAGATCAGGGTGGACGACTGGCGCCTGGACACCTGTTTTGCTTCGGTGCAGAAAGCCTGGGCCCTGCCGGCCGGGTTCACGGTCTGCGCTGTAAGCGACCGGGTCATCGAGCGCTCCAAAGAGCTGCCCCATAAAGGCTACTATCTCGATCTGGAAGTGCTGGATAAATTTTACCGGAAGCAACAGACCCCTTCCACGCCGTCCCTGCCCCACATGTACGGGCTGCAGAAAATATTGGCTGATATCGAGCGGGAGACCCCCGCCGGCCGGTATGCGCGTCACCAACGGATGGCGCAGACCGCTCGCGACTGGGCCAGGGATCACGGGCAGGTGCTCTACCCTGAAGTTGGCTACGCGTCGCCCACCTTGACCGCCGTGCGCAATGTACAGGGCTGGGATCTGCAAGCCATCTATGATGCCCTTGAACATGAGGGCTACCGCATGGACCGGGGCTACGGGAAACTCCGGGGCGAGGTTTTTCGCATTGCCCACATGGGGGCCGTGATGCCCGGCGACCTGGATCGGTATCTGGCCGCCTTTGACGGCGTATTGGCCGCTATGGGGGTGCCGGCATGAAGCGGGTGCTGGTCACCGATTCCATTGAGCAGAGCGGCCTGAATATCCTGGTCAACCGGGGGTTGGAAGTGGTGGATCGGATTGGGGCACCCATTGAAAGCATTCTCGAGGTGGTCGGCACGGTCCACGGCTGGATCGTTCGTAGCGGCACCCAGGTGGACGCCGAGCTGCTCAACCGGGCCGATAACCTCCAGGTAGTGGGCCGGGCCGGGGTCGGCATCGATAACATTGATCTGGAGGTGGCTACTTTGCGGGGGGTGGTGGTCATGAACACCCCCGACGGCAATACCATATCGGCCGCCGAGCACACCCTGGCCCTCATGTTGGCTCTGGCCCGCAACATTCACCTGGGACACGGGAGTCTGTCCACCGGGGAGTGGGACCGCAAGAGCCTCCAGGGGGTGGAGCTGCATGGCAAGGCCCTGGGAGTGATCGGCCTGGGACGTATTGGCCGCCGGGTCATGTCCTATGGCCGGGCTCTGGGGATGGAGATACTGGGATACGACCCCTATGTGCCCCAGGATCTGGCCGCTTCCGATGAGATCACCATGCTGTCCCTGGAAGATCTGCTGGCCCGGTCTGATTTCGTCACCCTTCATGTGCCCCTCACCGAGCAAACCCGGGGGCTCATTGACGCCGGGCGGCTGAAGACCATGAAGCCGGCCGCTCGCATTATCAACTGCGCCCGGGGCGGCATTATCCACGAGCAGGATCTGGCGGAGGCCCTCAACAGTGGGACCATCGCCGGGGCGGCTCTGGACGTCTTCACCACCGAGCCCGTAGCGCCGGACAATCCCCTGCTCAAGGCCCGGAACATCCTGCTCACCCCCCACCTGGGGGCCTCCACCAAGGAAGCCCAGGAAGGGGTATCGCTGGCTATCTGTCAGCAGGTGGCCGACTTCCTCACCGATGGTAAGCTTCAGGGGGCGTTGAACCCACCGGTGGCGGACATGGCCCTGCTCAAAAAGCTGGAGAACCACCTGCAACTGGCCGCCGATATGGGGCGTCTATTGAGTCAGCTCATCGATGGAAGCGTCAAGTCGGTGGAGGTGCGATGCTTCGGCAGTGTGGAGGATTCCCACCCGGTAGCAATGGCGGCCGTTCGGGGACTGCTGGAGAACATTCTGGACTCGCGCCTCAACTTCGTCAATACGGGGGCAGTGGCCAAGGAAAGGGGCATTGATATTATTCAGGGCTACGAGTCAAAAGAGGTGGGGTATGCCAACCTGGTCAAGGTAGCGGTCACCACTGACCAAGGCGAGAAGACCATGGCCGGGTCGGTCTTTGCCAACCGCCATCTGCGGATTGTGGAGATCGAAGGCCATCACCTGGAATTGCGCCCCGAAGGGGTGATGCTGTTCATCCGCAACCAAGACGAACCGGGCGTTCTGGGACGCATCAGCAGCGCCCTGGGAGCCTACGGCGTGAACATTGGCGAGGTGTTACTGAGCCGTGAGGGGGGCGCTGGCCAGGCCTACCTGGTGGTGAAGGTGGACAACGAACCGGACAGCCAGCAGCTGGATGACCTGGCCCGGCTGGATGGCATCATCTCGGTGCGGAAGGTGCGGCTATGATCCCGGGCGTTGATCCCCGTCTGCTGGAAAAGTGGGAGCCGGTCATCGGGTTGGAGGTCCATGCCCAGTTGGCGACAGAATCGAAAATGTTCTGCCGCTGCCGGAGGATTTACGGTGCTCCGCCGAACACCCATACCTGCCCCGTCTGTCTGGCCTATCCCGGCGCCCTGCCGGTACTCAATGCCCAGGCCGTGGAGTTCGCCATTCGTATGGGTCAGGCCGTGGGGTGCCAGATACGGTCCCTGACGACCTTTGCCCGGAAGAATTATTTCTATCCCGACCTGCCCAAGGGGTACCAGATATCCCAATACGATGAGCCTATTTGCGAGCACGGGCAACTCTCATTCTACCTGGAGGACGGTTCGATGTCAACGGTGGGCATCACCCGTATTCACATGGAGGAGGATGCAGGGAAGACCATCCACGGAGTGAAGAACGAGAGTTACGTGGACTTCAACCGGTGCGGCACCCCGTTGATCGAGATCGTCAGTGAGCCTGACATTCGCAGCCCCCATGAGGCCCGCCGATATCTGGAGCGTCTCAAGCAAACCCTGGAATACACCGCCGTGAGCCAGGCCGATATGGAGAAGGGGAATTTGCGGTGTGACGCCAATATCTCCATTCGGCCCCGGGGCAGCCAGACGTTGGGCACCCGCACCGAGATGAAAAACCTTAACTCGTTCCGCGGCGTGGAGCGGGGCCTCACCTACGAAATCAACCGGCAGATTCAGGTGCTGGAAAGTGGGGGCACTGTGACCTTGTGCACTCTCAACTGGGACGAAGCCACCGGCGAAACGCAGATCATGCGCACCAAGGAAGAGGCCCACGACTACCGCTATTTCCCTGAGCCCGATTTGGTGCCTCTGCTGATAGACCCCCAGCGTGTCGCGGCCATCAAGGCGAGCCTGCCTGAGCTGCCAGCGGCCCTCGAAAGACGATTTACCGAGCAGTATGGACTGCGATCCCAGGACGTGGAGATCCTGGCACGCACCCGTCAGCTGGCCGCTTACTATGAAGCTGTGGTCCAGGCCGGTGTCGCGCCCACCGACGCGGCCCAGTGGATCCTGGGGGAGGTGCTCCGGGTGCTGAATGAGGAGCACCAGGAGATTCAGGACTTTCCCTTGAAACCGGCGGCCCTGGCCGAACTGATCCAGGCCACGACCCAGGGTACCATCAACCGGAACACCGGCAAGAACGTGTTTGACAAGATGCTTAAGGAGGGGCTGTCAGTCACCGAAATCGTGGAACGGGACCAGCTGGCCCAGGTCTCGGACACGGCGGCGCTGGAGGATACTGTGCGCCAGGTGCTGGCGGGAAGCCCCAAGGAGTTGGGGCGCTACCGGGGGGGTGAGGCCAAACTCTTCGGCTATTTTATGGGGCAGGTGATGGCGGCCACCAAAGGCCAGGGGGACCCCCAGGTGGTGCGAAGCCTGCTGCAGCAAATCCTGGATGAGTCCTGAGCCGGTGATCATTGGCGGCGGCGGGCTGTCGGGCCTGGCTGCGGCGCTCACCCTGGCCCATGCCGGTCGCGAGGTGGTGGTTTACGAGCGAGGGGTCGCCTGCGGCAGTCAGCGTCATGGGGACGCGGAAGGCCTGGAGACCTGGATCTTTGCCCAACGTCCCATGGCCTATCTACAGGCTCACAACTTGCCCACCTCATTTGACAGCCGGCCAGTGGCTACCTTCCAGTATATTGATGAGGTTGGGCAGGTCCACAGCACCACGGCCCAACAGCCGTTTTTCCACCTGGTGCGCCGGGGGGCGGAGTCCGGTTGCATTGATCGGGAATTTCAGGTAGCAGCCGAGGCTGTGGGAGTGACGTTTCGTTTCCAAACGGTGCGCCGGCCACATCAGGTACATATTTTTGCCGGGGGACCTCGCCGGGCCTGCGCCTATGTCCAGGGCATGACCTTTCGCACCTCCGCGCCCGATGGCGTCACCCTTCTCCTCGGACGTAGCTATGCCCCCCAGGGTTATGCCTACTGCATTACCTGGAACGGGAGGGGCACCGTGGCTGCGGCTTATACAAAGCAGCCATCGGGAACCGATAGGGTATTTCTCCGGGCGGTTGACCACTTTCGGGATGTACTCGGTTTTCACATGGAGGATACCGTTTCGTTCGGATTCTTCGGGGCCTATGCCCCGGTGCCCACCCTGACAGATTCCGGCGCCCTCCTGGTGGGCGAGGCGGCGGGATTTCAGGATGCCCTTTTCGGGTTCGGGATGAATTTTGCCTTGCGGTCCGGGGTCCTGGCGGCCAGGGCGATCATCGATGGCAAGGATTATCGACGCCTCTGCCGGGCCCAATTGATGGGGCCATTGGCCAGCTGTTGGGTGAACCGGCGGCTCTTTGAAAATCTTCGAGAACCGGTCCGATCACGTTTGGCCGCTAGGATCGTGGGGCAGGGGAGGGCCTGGGAAGTGCTCCACCGTGTCTCGCAACCGACCGTCAGTAAGCGCCTAATGGCCTGGTGGTCGGGTCGGCGGCGGACGAAGTGAAAAGCCTGTTTGGGGCGCTGATCCGGGCGGTGCAGTTGGTGGCGCTCCTCTCAGTGGTGGGCGGTCTATACCTGGGATATCGAAACCGGGACATGGGCTTTGAATTGAACACCCTGGCTATAGGTGCCGGACTGTTTTATCTGGCCGCTTATATTCAGCGACGCTGGCTCTAGATTGTCGTTGCCAATGCTGCCGGTTGCCGATACATTGCCCCCATGCCAACGCAGGAGAGTTTAGTACAATGAGGAGATTGATCGCTCAATTTCTAGAGAAGTTCAGGAAGTGGACCAACACGGCAGCTGAACGGGCTGGTGAAATTTCCAAGGCCGCCGCCAACAAGGCTGAACAGTTGAGTATGGTCGGGAAATTGAAATTGGATGTTTACCAGTTGGAGCGTGAGAAGAAACGGCTGTTGGCCGACTTGGGTCTCATCGCCTACGATGCGCTCCAAGGGGCCGGAGCTGACCCACTGCAACAGCTGACGGGCGTGGAAGACCTTCACCGTCGAATTGCCGAACTCACCAGGAACATAGACCAGAAGACCGCGCAAATTGAGCGGGCTTCGCACCTGGATGAACCGGTTCATGAATCGTCACCCAAGGGAAAACCACCTGGCGCAAAAAAAAAGACGGCTAAAAAACCGGCAGCTAAGAAGGCCGCCACCCAGTCCGGCGATACTAAACAAGAAGTTGCGAAGAAGAAACCAGCCTCCAAGCGTAAAAAGGCCACGCCTAAAAAACCGGCCGGCTAATAGCGGTAAATTGATGCTAAGGTAGACCTGGCCCCTTTTAAGGCCGCCCACATCGCTCCCGGAGTGGAGGCTTAAAGCGACGGGCTGGGGTTCATTGGGATGATGGGGCACCTCGTGGGAGGCGTACGGGCGTGTCCCAGCGATATGAGGCAAATATCACACGGGTTTCTTCCGGGCGGAATTGGTGCAGGTTTTTATTGCATAAAATGGCTATTCAAGAGTAAAATACCGGCGTCTATGGGAAATATGAGCTCTAGATGGCGGAAAGCACTCCCCGCTTGGGTTTCGGGAAACCTGAAGCTGATCATTCTGCGTGAAGGCCGGTCTGGGCTGCACCAATTCGCCATACGGGGGAAAACCGCATTCTACGGTCTCATTATCCTGATCCTTGCCACCCCCATGCTGTTCTATGCAGGTTCGCAGCTGCTGTTGGAAACCGCCCACGCGCATCGGGTTGCCAAGCTGCGGCGGGACAATGTTGCCCTCTTCCAATTGGTGAACAAGTTCGAAGACCGCATCGATAAACTGGCACGGGAAATCAGTACCCTGACCGAGTTGGATAAGGTTCTTCGAGCCCATGCCGACCTGCCGGAGATTCCGGATGAAGTTCGCCAGGTGGGTATCGGGGGCAGTATGGCGGAGGTCAGGACCGATATGGATTACCTCTTGCCGTCGAAAGATATTTCCCTGGCGCAAATCACAGAAAGACTGGATGCCCTTCAGCGCAGTTTGAAGCTGGAGCAGCTCAGCTATGAAGATATCCGCAACGTCATAAAGAACGACTTGGCGCGTTTGAACAGTATCCCGTCGGTCAAGCCGGTGACCCGGGGGCAATACTCCAGCGGCTTTGGGGTGCGTCGACATCCCTACACCAACAAATACGACTTTCACCGTGGCCAGGACTTTTCCGTGAAAGTCGGGACCCGGGTATATGCGACGGCCAATGGTAAGGTTGTAGCCACCCGATTCGATGACAACCTTGGGCTGTACGTGAAAATCAGGCACAGCAACGGTTTTCATACCCTCTACGGACACCTGCGAGAAATCTCCATCCAGCAAGGCGAGACGGTCAAACGAGGAACCCTGATTGGTCGTGCCGGTGATACGGGTCGTTCGACGGCACCTCATTTGCACTATGAGGTGCGGCATTACAACCAACCGCAGAACCCCAACAACTACTATTAAGCCCTTTTGGGAAGCGTAATGCAGCGCTATGTGCGGGGAAGTTGTCCTCGCGTAGCCTGCGCCGCTGCCCTAAATTCCGGGGCAAACCCGTAGCCGAATGATGTATTATTACCTTGAGACTTATGGTTGTCAAATGAATGTGGCCGACTCAGAGTGGGTGGCCGGTCTGTTAGACAAGTCTGGTTACCGGCGGACGCAGCGGCTGGAGGACGCCAAAATTATCCTGATCAATACCTGTGCCATCAGGGAAAAGGCCGAAGAAACCGTCCACAGCCGGCTCGGACGCCTGGCGGAGCTGAAGCAGAAGGACCCGTCGATCTTGATCGGTGTCCTAGGTTGTATGGCCAAGAATCTGGCCGACAGCCTCTTGGAGTCCAAGCCCTACGTGGACCTGGTCCTGGGTCCCGACAGCTACCGGCGGCTCCCCGAGATCATCCGCCAACGGCAGGCCGGACAGGGTCGCTCCGTGGATACCCAGCTCTCACGGTTCGAGGTTTACGACGACCTGTTTCCTACCCGGCAAAGTGGGGTCAATGCCTGGCTCTCCATCATGCGGGGCTGCGATAAATTCTGCACCTTTTGCGTGGTCCCTTTCACCCGTGGGCGGGAACGGAGCCGATCGGTAGAAAGTCTGTTGGCCGAGGCTGAGGATGCGATAGACCAGGGATTCGTGGAACTGACCCTGCTGGGACAGAATGTGAATTCATACCGGCATGGGGAAGCCCGTTTCCCCGACCTGCTAACCGCCCTTGCGGCGGTGGAGGGGGTTCGGCGCATCCGCTACACCTCGCCCCATCCCTCGGATATAGACCGGCGATTGCTGGATGTCATGGCGGCGCACCCCAATATCTGTAAGTCGATTCATCTGCCGCTGCAGTCCGGCGCTGATCGTATCTTGCGGCGTATGAATCGTACCTACACCCAGGGGGAATATCTCGCCCTGGTGGCGCGCATCCGGGAGGTTCTGCCGGACTGTTCACTCTCCACCGACATCATCGTCGGTTTCCCCGGCGAAACCGAAGGGGAGTTTTTGGCGACCCTCGAAGTGATGGAGCAGGTGAAGTTTGACTCGGCCTTCACTTTTAAATATTCCGTCCGTCCGGGAACCAAGGCGGCGGAGTATCAAGACCAGGTTCCTGAGGAGGTAAAACAGGCCCGGCTGAAACGGCTCCTGGAACTGCAGAAGCCCATCAGCCTGCGGCGGAACCGGGCCTACGTGGGCCGGATTGTGGAGGTGCTGGTGGAAAAAGAAAGTAAAAAGTCAGATCGCCAGTGGGCCGGGCGCACCGACAGCAACAAGTGGGTGGTTTTTGATAAAGAAAGTGCCCGGATCAAAGATTTTGTGGATGTCCATATTGACAGCTCGTACGGGGTGGCCCTCAAAGGGCACTTGGTCGCTCCATCGGAGGCCTATCATGCGGTTGCTTAAAATTTTACTGGGTCTGCTTATCATTCTGGCGATGGCCGTTTGGCTATCCAACAATTCCAGCCAACACGTTACCATCTGGCTCTATCCCGGGAACGAGCTTCTGAATATTAATCTGGCCATGGCCCTGGTGAGTACCCTGGTTATTGGGATCCTGATGGGATTCGTCGTTGGACTCGTGCAAATCGTGACTCAGCATCGTGACATCGTGCAGCAGAATCGGCAACTTAAAACCCTCCGCACAGAGCTCAATAACCTTCGGCATTCAGGGTTGGAAGATGACATTTTCAAAGAGGACGTCAAGAGCACATCGGAGATGGAAGATTCCCCTGTAGCGGCCAGTAAACAACTGATTCACTTTGAGAAGTAAAAGGCCATGACCGCGCTCACTATCGGGCTGGTTGTCCTGGCGATTATCGCCGTAGGGGGGATGTTGGTCATGGCCTACCCTCGGAGGCGGCGTGACGTCCGCGGTCTCTACACGGAGGGACTCGATTATCTGCTCCTGGGCAATCTCAAACGGGCTTACCAGTGTTTTAAGGAGGTCATCGAGAAGGATGCCGATCACATCTCGGCCTATCTGAAGATGGGTCAGGTGATGCGTCGGGGCGGGGCCACCGAAAAGGCCCTCAAACTGCACGACAGTCTCCAGGTGCGGCCCAATCTCACCGCCTATGAGCGCTTGGAGCTCTACAAAAACTTGGCATTGGATAACAGCGCGTTGGGGCACCATGACCGAGCGGTGGAGTGGGCCCTGGCCATACTCAAACTGGAGAAGCGAAATACCTGGGCCCTGCGTCACCTGGTGATGTTTTACCGGGACCTGGGGGATTGGACCGCCGGCGGTAAATACCTGGCCCAGTGGCAAAAGGTGACCCATAATGAAGATACACGCCTCCAAGCCTTGTGCCGCTTTCGTCAGGGGTATGATCATCGCCACGATGAAGCGCCGGAGACTGTCCGGGCGCACTATAAACAGGCTCTCAAAATCGATGAGCGGTTCACACCGGCCCACTATTATCTCGCCGAATCCTTCGCCGATGAGGCCGCCGCCCTTCGTCATCAGTCCACCACGGACGAGGGTGCAACCGGAGAGGCGGCTTCTGCGAGCCTGACAGAGCTTGCGGATAAGATCACAAATTTGACGACCCAGGCGCTGGATCATTGGTCTTCCTACGTGGAACTTGCGCCCATGGATACCTACCGGGTGCTCCACCGGGTAGAAGAGTCGCTGTTCTCCTTACAGCGCTTCGATGATGTGGAGCCGTTTCTCCGGCAGGTCCTGGATAAGCAGCCGGAAAACCTGGACGGTCTGGCCAGTCTGGCCAATTTCTATGTGCGCAAAGGGGAACTGGACAAAGCCAAACAACTTTTAGATACTATTCCCGAGGATGCTGCCAGCGGCCCCTTTATCCGGGCCATTCAACTCAAACTCGGTTATCGTCGAGATGCCAGTCAAAATATGATGCCGGAACTGGATCGCCTCATCGATTCCATACGCATTAACGCCCAAGCGCAAGTCAGCCCCGGAGAGGCCCAAACTTCCCTGATGAGCTGGTTGGAGCCCAACAATGATCCATTGGAGAATCTGGCCTAAGCCCGGCCAGCTCTTACCCCTAATCCTCCTGACATCCATTCCGGTAGGGGGGCAAGACCTATCCGTCTATATATCTCTAGCTTACGAGGGGCGCATCGAAGAAGTCGCCCAGGCCATGCCACAACTCAAGCAGCGGTATCCCAATGACGGGACTGTGCTGTTCCTTGAAGGGCTGATCAACTTGGATGGCGATGCGGCCGTGGAGACGTTCAAAAAAGTGGTCCAGCTCTATCCCACCAGTCCCTATGCCGATGATGCGCTGCTGAAAATAGGGGAACACCTGTACGCCCGGGGGCTCTATGTTCAGGCCGCCCAGCAGCTCAAACAGATTCCGGTGCACTACCCGCGCTCGGACCTGGTTTACCAGAGTATCCGCCTGTTTCTTAACGCGACCCTTCAGGCCGGTGATCAGGATACCGCCCGCTTTTATGCCCAGGTGTTCGCCCGTAAATACCCCGAGATGACCTTCGACCTTGCGACCGGCAGAGCGGAGCTGGCACCCCGGAATATGACCCCCAGCGCCACCGTGACCCGCGAGAGGATAAGGGATCCACTGTCCGGTGCGAAGCAACCAGATCCGGTATCGTCCCCGCCTCCGCCGGTGCTGTCATCCCGTGTCAGGCTGCAGGCGGGGGCCTTTGGTGTCCGGGAGAATGCTGAACGACGGAAAGAGCTGCTGGAATCATTAAATTATAGGGTTAACATTGACTCCCTGGTGTCACGGGAGCAGGTCCTGTTCAGGGTCACTATCGAAGGGCTCGCCTCCCGGGAAGAGGCCCAGAGGGTGCGCGAGATGTTGCTCGAGGACTACAGGATTGAATCCTATGTGCTCCCCATGGAATAGCCAAGGAAGCGTATGCGACCCCGGTGGGCGCCACAGTCTTCAAAACTGTCGATCCTGTTACCTCGGGATGGTCGGTTCGACTCCGACACGTTTCCGCAGATGATGAAAGTGCTTTTTACGGTCGCCGCCTTCGCAACAGTGCTGACGGCTCAATCGACCAAGCTGTTCTGGGATGGTTACGACTGGCAACGGGTGGATCGCCTGACCCGGGAATACCCTGAATATCGTCTGCCCTTTAAACGGGCCTACGTAAGGGGCCTATTGGACGGCAAGTTGTATTATTATCTGCAGGCGTGGGCGCTGGATTCCCTGCGGGCGGAGGTTGTGTTTCGGGACTACCTCAACCGGTTCTCCATCGATGAACTGGTGCGAGGCACCGACCAGTTCTACCAGGACCCGGCCAACCTCTACCTGCCGGTGGTGAATGCCCTGGCCATCACGTCGCTGCGGGCCATGGGCTTTCCCGACAGCATGGTGACCGGCTACGACCGGGCCACGCGAGACTGGATCAACCACCTCACAACGCAGACCAATGACCAAGTCCCCGTGACCGTGGAAGGGATTTCCCGGCCCGCCGCCCCCATACCGCCGCCCCCCTGGGAAGTGCCGGCCCCGGCCAAACGCCCCTGGGACTGGACCGATCCCGTGGAAGCGATCCTCCCCTGAGTGTCGGAACTTTACCGGTCGTGTTTCATAGGCAGGAATGATGGCTCTATCACCAACCATTGAGCGGGGCGTCCAGGCTTTATCCCGGGTAGCGATCATTGAGGCCCGGGCCCAGGTTAACAACGGAGAGGTGGTGCTGTACCACCTGGCGGAGGGCGTCGCCGAAGATGCCGACCGCGCGGCCCTGGATCGATTGAAGGGGGAAGGGCTCGATCTGGATTTCGATTTTTCCCGTAAGGATGGTCACTCCTATGTGACGCTTAATGCGGGTGCGCGACCCAAGACCCATCGCGTGTCGCCCCTCCATATCTACCTGTTCCTGGCTACGGTGCTGACTACCCTGGCGGCCGGTGCATTTATGCAGGGGTACGACGTTTTCCGCCAGCCGTGGACCATCATCCTGGGATGGCCCTTCAGCCTGACCCTGATGGCCATTCTGGGAACCCATGAGTCCGGTCATTATGTCTATGCCCGGCGGCACCACGTGGACGTCTCACTACCGTATTTCATACCGGTGCCCCCGCCCCTCACTATCATCGGTACCTTTGGCGCTTTTATCAAGATCCGGGGGCGGATCCCCAACCGCCTGGCCCTGCTGGAAATCGGGGCCGCCGGACCGATTGCCGGGTTCCTGGTGGCCGTTCCGGCTCTATTCCTCGGCCTCCATCTATCCACGGTGGTGCCGGTGGAGGGGGCCGGTTTTATCCTGGGGGACAGTCTGCTCCTTAAATTTGCTTCGGCCCTCATGTTTCCGGCCCTCGGTCCCACGGAAGATATCCTGCTCCATCCGGTAGCCTTCGCCGGGTGGATCGGCATGCTGATCACCATGCTCAACCTGCTGCCCCTGGCCCAGCTGGACGGCGGCCATATCGCCTATGCTCTCCTGGGGGACCGGCAAGCATGGCTGGGACGGGCGGTCTTCCTGGCCCTCATCCCTATGGGCATCTTCCTCTCACCCAACTGGCTCTTCTGGGGTCTGCTTATTTTAATACTCATGCGCACCGTCAAGCACCCACCGATCCACGATGTGAACCGGCCCCTGACGCCGCACGAGTTGCGCATCGGCATCGCCTGTTTGGTCATTTTCATTCTGTGCTTTATTCCCGTACCTTTCACGACGTCCTAACGGCATGACAGTGGCGCCCATAGAGCAAGATCGTGCAATCGGCCGGTCGGCCGGTAAGCCGGACCAAAGGGAGGGTGACTCCTTCATGTCCCAGGCCTTGGACCTGGCCCGGCGTGGACAGGGGCGGGTCAGTCCCAACCCCCTGGTGGGCGCGGTGCTGGTGCGCGAAGGCCGGATCGTGGGCCGGGGTTATCACGAGCGGTTCGGTGGGCCCCATGCCGAGGTGACGGCCCTTGAGGAGGCGGGCGAACAGGCCCGGGGGGCTACCGCTTACGTCAGTCTCGAACCCTGCGCCCACACCGGGCAGACACCCCCCTGTGTCGACGCAGTGGTCCGAGCCGGTATCGCCCGGGTCGTGATAGCCAACCGGGACCCCAATCCTCAGGTCGATGGCCGAGGTATCGCCCGGCTCCAGGCGGCCGGCATCGACGTGACGGAAGGGGTTTTGGCCCGGGAAGGGGCCGAGCTCAACCGGGGCTTTTTTCACTGGGTAACAACTGGCCGCCCGTATGTGATTCTCAAGGCTGCCCGAACCCAGGACAATTTTGTTGCGCTGACCCTATCTGGACAGGGTTGGTTCTCTTCGCCCGAGTCGCGCCGGATGGTCCACCGTATCCGCGCCGAGGTGGATGGGGTGCTGGTGGGTCGTCGAACGGCCGAAAGAGACGATCCCCGGCTCACGGTTCGTGACGTGACCGGTGTGCACCCCCGGCGGATCGTGTTGGATACCCGCCGGACCTTGCCCGGTGACCTGCGGATCTTTCACGATGGCGCCGCCGAGACGCTGGTTTTCACCGCCGTCGGCGAGGACCAAGCGACCCCCTGGGGTGAGCAGATCAGGGTCGATCGGTCGGCGGGCGGCCTCGACTTGGGTCAGGTGCTCGACGCTTTGGGCGACCGGGGTTTCACCGGTATTATGGTGGAGGGGGGGCCGGCGGTGCACCGTAGTTTCATCGATGCCAGTCTGATGGACGAGCTGGTGCTGTTCACCTATCCTGGGCAGGCGGAACCGGGCGTGCGGCAGCGACGTGACTTGGTGAACGTGCTGGTCATACCCGATGGCTGGCGCATATCCCTGAAGGATGAGTTGGGTGGCGATCGAGTGGTGGTGGCTCAGAGGATGTCCAGGGAGCTGTAAATTTGTTATGAGGATTTATGTATGAGGAGTGAAAGTTAATGTTTACTGGCGTTATCGAAGAGCTCGGTCGTCTGCTCGAACGTACACCCGGTAAGGGGTTTGATACTTTTGTGATTTCAGGAGCTGAAGTGATGTCGGACTTGGCGGTGGGAAACAGCATTACGGTCAACGGTGTCTGCCTGACGGTTGTGGCCATATCGGCCGACAGTTTTACGGCCCAGGTGATTCCCGAGACCTTGAAGAAGAGCAACCTTGGTGAGATGACCACTGGTAGCGAGGTTAATCTCGAGCGGGCCATGCAGGTCGAGGCCCGCTTTCATGGACATGTGGTCCAGGGGCACGTGGAGACGGTCGGTTATATCAACAACATTATCGAGCATGACGGGGATGTGCGCATGACCGTCACGTTGGATAGTTATTGGTTGCGTTATTGCGTCCCCAAGGGGGCCATCACACTTGATGGTGTGTCCCTCACCATCGCCGACATCTCCCCGGCGGGCATCACGGTGGCCCTGATCCCGTTCACCCTGGAGCTGACCACTCTCGGCAGGAAGAAGGTGGGGGATCCGGTGAACATCGAAACGGATATATTCGCCCGGTATGTGGAGCGCTTCCTGGAGATGGACTCCAATGAAGAACGTTGGGACCTGGACCCGGTGAGACTGCTCAGTTGGGGATTTGGAGAGAGCTAACCGTGACCAAGTTAATGAAAGACATCCTCAATGATCTCAATGCCGGGAAAATGGTCATCGTCACCGATGACCAAGACCGTGAGAATGAGGGCGACTTCGTCATGCTGGCTGAGAAGGCCAAGCCGGAAGATATCAATTTCATGATGCGGGAAGGGCGCGGTCTGATCTGTGTACCCTTCACAACCGAGCGAGCCCACGAGCTGGGGCTTACGCCCATGGTACACAACAACACGGCCCTGCATGAAACGGCTTTCACTGTCAGTGTGGATGCGGTGAACAATACCACCACCGGCATCTCCGCCAAGGACCGGTGGCAGACCCTTCAGGTCATCCTGGATCCTGCGGCCAAGCCCACCGACCTGGGGCGACCGGGCCATCTGTTCCCCCTGGTCGCCAAGGCCGGGGGAGTACTGCTGCGCGCCGGGCATACCGAAGCCAGCGTGGACCTGGCCAGGTTGGCCCAGGCTGGACGCCAGGATGCCCAACCCATCGCTCTCCTGGTGGAGATCGTGGATGAAGACGGCACTATGGCCCGGGGGGAACGGTTGAAGGCCATTGCCAATCAGTTCGATCTCAAGATCATCAGCGTAACCGAAATCATTGCCTACCGGCGGCGGAAAGAGAAACTGGTAGAACGCCTCACCTCCCTCGACTTCCCCACCAAATTCGGGCAGTTCGAGCTGGTGGTCTACCAGGACACCATTCACCACGATACACACCTTGCCCTGGTCAGGGGCGTGCTCACCGAGGATAAGCCGGTGCTGGTGCGGGTCCACAGCCAATGCCTCACGGGCGATATCTTTGGCTCTTTGCGATGCGACTGTGGCTCCCAGATGGAGCGGGCCCTGGAGCGCATCGATGAGGAAGGCCAAGGGGTGCTGGTCTACCTGCGCCAGGAGGGACGGGGCATCGGCCTGAAGAACAAATTGCTTGCTTATGGCCTGCAGGATGAAGGGCTGGATACAGTGGAGGCCAACCAAAGCCTGGGGTTCAAACCTGATCTTCGGGAATATGGCATCGGCGCTCAGATCCTCCGGGACCTGGGGGTGCGGAAATTGCGACTGCTCACCAACAATCCCAGAAAACTGGTGGGCCTGGATGGGTACGGACTGGAGATTACGGATCGGGAGCCGATCGAGATTCCCGCCAATGTGAACAACCGGGCGTACCTGGAGACCAAGCGCGATAAGCTGGGGCATCTTATTTTACAATAGGAGCATAGGAATGGCGCCCGTCATT
>JADFNF010000172.1 GCA_022563485.1 Fidelibacterota bacterium
GCACTAAGTTCTATTTCGCGAAGGATGATGATCGGGGCTACATCGACAGCCTGGACTTTAGGGTAGGCGCCGTTCACCTGGAATGGGAATTCCACCCGGAATGGATTGATGTGGCCCGGGTCAACCTGGACCAACCGTTGCCCCCCGGCGGCTCCGTAACCATTGAAACCCCCTTCTTCGTGAAGATTCCCGAGATGTTTAGCCGCCTGGGACACACCGGCAACCACTATGAGATTTCCCAATGGTACCCCAAGCCCGCCGTATACGACCGTGACGGCTGGCATCCCATGCCCTACTTGAACATGGGTGAGTTTTACAGTGAGTTCGGTTCCTTCGACGTGCGCATCACCCTCCCTCGCGAGTACGTGATCATGGCCACCGGCGACCTGCCGGAAGGGGACCCCGAATACGCCTTTCTGGACAGTCTGGTAACCGTTACGGCAGAGTATTATGCCCTGAAAACCGGCAACGGCGATCCGGATAAAAAAGCCCGTAAGAAATGGCTGAAGAAGACAAAAAAACGGGAGTTTTCCGATCCGGGGCAGGGCCCCACTAAGACACTCCATTTCCATCAGGAGCGAGTCCATGACTTTGCCTGGTTCGCCGATAAGCGCTATCTGGTGCAGACCGGCATCCTGCGGGTCGAGGATTCCACCCGTGCGATTACGCTCTGGGCCCTTTACCTGCCCAAGTTTGTCGATAGCTGGGAGCAGTCCATCGAATACATCCACGACGCGGCCGATTGGTATGGTCAGTGGTATGGGACCTACCCCTACCAGCACGTGTCCGCTGTCTCAGGGGACATGGCCGCCGGTGGCGGCATGGAATACCCCAACATCACTGTCATCTCTACCGGCGGGAAAAGCAAGGAAATGCTGGAGTTCGTCATCATGCACGAGGTGGGTCACAACTGGCACTACGGCATCTTCGGCTACGACGAGCGCCTCCACCCCTGGCTGGACGAAGGCCTGAACAGCTACAGCAATATCCGCTACTGGTACGCCAAGTACGGGGAAGCAACGGGCGGCCAGTTCTCCATGGGTCTCCCTGGGGGGTTGAGCAGGGTAATGAAAACGCCCTTCACCCTGCGATCCGTGTCTCAATTCGTTGCCAATGTGTCGGTGGGCACCCGCGACGATCAGCCCCTGGATGGCCGCACCAGCAGTTTTAAGCCCATGAACTACGGTACGATGGTCTATCGCAAAACCAGCGTGGTGTTCGACTTCCTGGAACACTACCTGGGCGCCGAAGGCAACCAGGCCGCCTGGGATGCTTTTTCCGAGACCTGGTCCTTCGCCCATCCCGGGCCGGCCGACTTGCGGGCCGCCTTTGAAAGGGCGGCGGGCGAGGACCTGTCCTGGCTCTTCGACGACCTCATCGGATCCACCAAAAGGCTGGATTACGGGGTCAGTGACCTGGTCCCCCGGGGGTCAGAGGTTGGGGTGACCGTCACCAATTTCGGCGAGGTCCAGGCACCGGTGGAGGTAGCCACCCTCAATAAACGCGGGGAAGTGCTGTCTGCAAAGTGGCTGCCAGGCTTCTCCGGCTCGCAGACCATCATCTTCAATGGCGAGGGGGTCGCCTCGGCCACCACCGATCCGGGTAGGTATGCGCCGGATGTCAAGCGCTCCAACGATCACCTGCCGTTGCTCCACATCGGGGATGTTTACCTTCAAAAGCCGGCCTTAAGATTTTTGCTCAGCGCCCCGGAGCCGGATCGGACCCGGCTATTCTTTGCTCCGGCCTTCTGGGCCAGCGGCTATAACGGTGTGACACCCGGTCTGGTCTTTTATCACGGTGTGGCGCCGCCCATAAAAAACCGCTTCTACACTGCCCTGTTCTACGACTTCCGCAACGCACGGCCGGTGGGGCGTACAGCCCTGACCCTCAAACGTTACCGGGTGCTGGGAACGGATGAACTGTCCGGACAGCTGGCCTATACCGACTATCAGGGCCGTAACGAAACCAGGGTGACCCTCCAGGCGAAATTCCGGGAGCGAGTCGTGGCAGCCCCCTACTGGCGGGTGACCCTCCAGGCCGCCCGCTATAGCCTTAAGCCGGCCGCCTTCGATACCCTCTTCTGGGACACCGGCCGCATCAACAGCACCAGCCTGGAGGTCTACTACTACGACAATACTTTGAATATCTGGCGGTACGGGCTGTCCGGCCAAGTCCGGTTAGTGTCCGGTCTGCTGGATGGTAACCGCAGCGCTGTCTCCGGGGCCACGGCGGAGTTGGAAGGGTCCCTGCGTTTTAAACTGGGCTATAAGAAATACCTGCAGGTTCGGGGCTGGGGCGGGTCCATCCTGAGCGGCCAAAACGAGCTGCCCAAGCAATACAAATTCTGGCTGAGCGGCGGTCTGGACCCCGATTTCAATGACCCCACGGTGGTGAACCGTACGGGTTCTGGGGCAATCCCAGCCTATAGGCGGTACTACATCCCGGAGGGACCCGGCCTGCGGTCGCCGAATTTCACCCTGCCCGGTCCGCTGGCTTGGGGAATCAACCTGAGCCTGGACGGGGTACTGCCGGGTCCCCTGAGCGCCTTTGTCGATCTGGCCGGCACCGATCCCGATGATGGCAAGAATCAGTGGGAAACCTACTTCGACGCCGGATTGGCCCTCAAATTCGGGCCGTTGCATATCGACCTGCCGCTCTATGACAACTGGTCTGAGGGCAGCGAACGCCAACTGAAAAATCGCTGGCGGCTGACATTCGAACTGCCCGCAGCCCCCTTTTAAAGCAGGGTAACCTCCCACGGGGCCGCTGTGAACGAACTACACCGGCTTATTGCCAGGGGGAAAGGGTTCACGGTCCTTTGTTCGCCGTAGCGGTCAAGGACTTTCAGGGTGTGTATCGGACGGTTTCTTCCCTAATTTGGTCCAGGGATCAGCATGGGATGGGCGTACCGGCAAAACCAGGAGCAAGTAGGCTAAGTATGGGTGGCAGCCTGCGCAGCAGCGTCCTCTTCGTCTACTGGCTGGTGGGCTTTTCTAACCTCCTGGCTCAGGTGATGATCACCCCCGCCGACGGCTTGATAACTGGCGAAGCAGCGAGTATCCTCCACAAATTTCCAGTAGTTGTCCAGGATTTTGCACTGGAAATATCCCCCGCAACATCGCCCCAGCGCTGGCAGCTCGTGGCCACCCTACCGGTGGCCGGCATCACGACCGGTTTAGGCCTGAGAGATAGGAAGATGTACCGGAAGATATTCCTCCATGGAAAATTGGATACAGTTCGGTATATGGGTCAAACCGTTGGGAATTTCGTGCCCGGATCACATCAGGTTGATGGCAGACTCACGATCAATGATCAGACCCATCCCCAGCCCCTGACGGTCCACATCCAGGTCTCCGCCGATACGTTGACTCTATGGGGCGACATGGCCATTTCACTCCAGGACTATGGGATCCATATTGGGATTGTGAAGGATACACTACATATGGAGTTTCACTTCACCTTGCCCCGCTCACGGCTGATCGATCTCGAATGAGTTGACCGGTGAAAACCTCCCCGGCCTCTGGACTAAACCCATCAATTCAAGCATACCCAGCTGCCTGATCCCCCACGGATTCCTGCGGTACCTCCCGGAATGAGTTCGACAAAGGATGATGGCAGGACATTTGCCATTCAGCGCTCCACTGTGTAGCTTCCGCCGATGCGGAGGAAGGTGGATTTAGCTGCCCTGCGCCATAAAATGGTCGTGGAGCAAATTCAAGACCGGGGAGTAGCGGACCAGCGGGTCCTGCAGGCCATGGAAACCGTGCTCCGGCACGAATTCGTCCCCTACACCAAGGCCCGGGATGCCTACGGCGATGGACCCCTACCCATCGGGCAGGGGCAGACTATATCCCAGCCCTATATCACGGCCTATATGACCGAGCTCCTCCACCTCCAGCCCACCGACCGGGTGCTCGAAGTCGGCACCGGCTCAGGCTACCAGGCGGCGCTGCTGGGCTGCATCTGCGAACAGGTCTACTCCATCGAGATCATCACGACCCATTATGTCCGAGCCCGTAAGGTGCTGGAAGGCCTGGATTACACCCACATTCATCTCAGGCTCGGCGATGGGCGCATGGGCTGGGAAGAGGAAGCGCCCTTCGACAAAGTCATCGTCACCGCCGCCGCCAGGGAGACCGTCCCTCCCGTCCTCATCGACCAACTGTCCGTAGGGGGTCGCCTGGTGATCCCCGTCGGGGCTACCATCCGCGAACAACGCCTGCTGGTCTTCACCAAGAAAAAAATCAGAACCATCCAGGAGGAAGACCTGGCTGTGCGGTTTGTGCCGCTGGTGGAACGGGACTAGGGGTTGGAGGTTACGAGTTATGAGTATTTGGTTTCTAGTTCCGGGTTCTGACCTGCGAGCTCTGAACCGCACCGGCCCCATAGGTTTTTTTGAGTGGAGACTAACTCCCCAGTCTGCCCTATTCGCCTTAAAAGCCTTGTCCAGCACATTCGCGCTGCTTA
>JADFNF010000173.1 GCA_022563485.1 Fidelibacterota bacterium
AGTACACCGACTGTAGCTTGATCAACTTATCTAAACTATACTTCATCCCTGAATCCTATGTAAATAAATAAAAAATGCACCCGAAGGTGCCGTCCTATGAATACCTATTGGAATGCCTGCTGATCGTCCAATGTGCCTGATATGGTTCATGCCAGTGTACAGTTTGTTGTCATGTGGGCGGTATCCGATTCGAACGGATGACCTCTGCGATGTGAACGCAGCGCTCTAACCAGCTGAGCTAACCGCCCAAATGGAGTCGTAAATTTAAGGCGCGATCATCCAATGGGAAAGGCTTGCCTTGCCGGAGAGGTCGAACTAATTTGAATGTTTAGTCCAACTCATTATCCATACAATGTCCGTATCTCCCTCCATAAAGATTACCCAATGACACGGGTCCCCTTCGGGCCTGGCCCCAGATGAATCCCATCGGGATCGGCATCATTGTATTCATAGCCTATTATGGCTATCGCGGCTTCCAGCGGGGGCTGGTGGAGGAAATAGGGCGCCTCATAGGGCTGGTGCTGGCTGTCCTCCTGGCCAACCGGTTCTCATCGGTGTTGGCTGGGCAGCTGGGCCTGGATAGCGAGGTGGCGCGAACGGCGGCGGCCTTTGTTATCATCTTCGTGATCACTCTCGTGGCCATGAGTTTTGTTATCCGGGTTGTACGCACCCTGATCGAACTGGTCCTGCTGGAGTGGTTGGATCGAATGGGCGGCATCCTGTTTGGCGTTCTGAAAAGTATCCTGGTCCTAGGCGTACTTATTTATATCATGGAGAGCGTTCATTTCACCCAGCCGTTCGTGACTCGCCTAGAGCAGCGCTCGTTTGTATACCGGCAGGTGGTGGCCCTTAAGAACGGCCTGTTTTCCGTCCTCTCCCTGGACAGTCTGATCCAGGATGCCCACGACCACATCAAGGACCTTGAACCTGAGCGGTTGCTCCCCTCTATCAAAGATTTTTGACCCCGTGGACCGTGTTTGCTGATCAACCGTTGGCCCGGCCCACGACGGGATCAGACCCCTGGAGTAAGAGCCTAGGCTCCCTCTTTCACTTCTCCCAGGTGCTGGCGTCGATCGGTGAGTTGTGTGTCACTTCTGTCGCCCGGGAGAGCATAAAATCCCTATGGCCCATCGTAGATCTCACGACGCTCCACGAGCGCTACACTGCCACCGCCGAACTCCTTGGCCTGTTGGAAAGGAAATCCCCGCCCCCTCTGAGCAGCTTCCCGGACATCCGCCCGGCCCTCCAGCGGGTCGGGATGGGGGTCGATGCCCTCAGTCCTGATGAGTTCCATCGGGTGCGCCAGGTATTGCAACTCCTGACACCCCTTGAGCAGTTCCTGAAGGAGCAGACCGACATTCCTTATTGGCAAGGGATGGCGGCCGATCTCAATCCCTGGTCCCCAGGGCTCGTTGAAATCAACCGCGTGGTGGAGGACGACGTTTCCGGCCCAACTGACGAGCAAACTGTCCCGACCATCAAGTCCTCCGCCAGCAAGACACTCCAGCGAATCCGAAGCACCATCGCCCGGCGTGAGGAGCAGGCCCATTCTAGGTTGGCGGACTTGCACCGCGACGCCCTGAAGGCTGGCTGGGCCCGGAATGAACCCATCGCCTGGCGAGAGGGCCGGTTGGTCATTGCCCTGAAAGCCAGTCATAAGCGCAAGCTGCGGGGCCTCATCCATGGCTATTCGAGTTCCGGAGCCACCGCCTTTATAGAGCCGTTGGAAATCTTTGACATCAATAATGAGATCGCAGCCCTCCGGGAAGACGAGCAGGCCGAAATACACCGCCTGCTCACCGACCTCACTACCGCCCTTAAACCCCACTGCGCTGACCTGGCCGACGCACTGGAGCTGCTCTACCAGCTGGACGCCCATCTAGCCCAGGCCCGCTGGGCAGCCCACCACCAGGCGGTCCAACCTCAGTTGGCCCAAGATGGCCCCTTCGTGGTGACCGGCGCCCGCAACCCGATCCTGGCCGATCACCGGGAAGTGGTGCCTCTGGACCTCAGTTTGGGGGAGGCGGAACGCATTCTACTTATTTCCGGACCCAATGCCGGTGGCAAAACGGTGGTGCTGCTCACGTTGGGCCTGTTCATCATGCTGGCCCAAAGCGGCCTGTTCGTGCCGGCCAAACGGGCGGAACTCCCCCTCTGCAAAGGCCTCTTCGCCGATCTCGGGGACCGGCAATCGCTGGAGAACGACCTTTCAACCTTTTCGGCCCACCTCCTCAACCTGAAGTCCATCGTAGCCGCCTGTGGCCGTGATACACTGGTGCTGTTGGATGAATTGGGCACCGGTACGGAACCGGAGGCGGGCGCCGCCCTGGGCCAGACATTCCTGGAGGCCATCATGAGCAAGGGGGCCTTCTGCCTGGCCACCACCCACCTCAATCGCCTCAAACTGTGGGCCCAGGGCGAGGCCGGCGTCCTCAATGCAGGCATGACGTTCGATCCAGACAAGCTGCGCCCCACCTACCAGCTCCGGATCGGCCAACCGGGAGCGAGCTACGCCCTGGAAATCGCCCGGCGGATGGGACTCGATGACTCGCTCCTCAAGCGGGCTCAGGCCCTGATGCCGGATGCGGCCGTTAACCTGGACGACCTCCTGGTTGAGTTGGAGACGGACCGGGCCAGACAGGTTCGTCAGGAAACCGAGTTATCCGAACGGACCGCAGCAGTGGCCCGGCAAGAGCAACAGGTTGCCGCCCGGACGGCAGAGATCCAGGCCACTCACCGCCGGGCCCGCAAGGACGCCCTGCTGGAGGCAGAGCGGCTGGTGGCCGACATGAACCGCCGACTGGAGGCCACCATCACCGAGATTCGCCAGAAGGGCGCACGCCTCACCGGCACCGAGATTCGCCAGGCCAAACAGATCTTTGCCGGGGAACGGCAAAAGGTGATGGATGAGCAGACCCGGCTGGCCGATGATGAACCGAAGCTCCTTGCCATCGAGGATGTTGTTCCAGGAATGTGGGTGATGATCAAGGAGCAGGGGCGCCGCGGTCAAGTGGAGCAAGTAAGCCGCGGAAAACAACGGGTGACGATGCTGGTGGATGGCACCCGCATGATCCTCCCCCTCGATCAATTGGCTCCTGCCCGAGCCCCATCACCGGCAGAGAATCCCCCGGTAGCCGGTACGGCCATTTGGTCGGGAACGGCCTTGGCTGGCGAGGTCAGCTACCGGCTGGACCTGCGCGGATGGCGGGGCGAGGAAGCGGTGGCGGAAGTGGATCGCTTCCTGAACCGGGCCATTCTGGCCAATTTATCACGCCTGGAGATCATCCACGGCAAGGGGACCGGTATCCTGCAAAAGCTGGTGCGGGAGTCCTTGGCGGATCATCCTCAGGTGAAGTCCTTTGACTTCGCCAACTTCGACGCCGGCGGCACGGGGGTGACTCTGGTGGAATTGAAATAGGGTAGACCGGCGAATTCTCTAGCTCTACCTTTGCCGATCAATTTGGAAATAAATTAACCAGCCTTTAATCCGTTAACGAGAACACCAAGGACATCATTGTGAATAATTTTAACGTCTTCCATGCGCCTATTCGACGCCTCCACCATCGGTTCTGTCACACGATGCCATCGGCATTGATCCTGGTCGCAGCCCACTTGTTCCCCAGCTTGGTAAGCGGCCAATACCCACTCCCCCAATATGAGCTGGACGAAGTCGTGGTTATTGCCAGCCGGATTCCCACTCCCTGGGACCAGCTGGCCAGAAATGTCGTGATTTTCGATCGAGAGGACCTCCAGTTCATGCCCATCAACAGCATTCCTGAGCTGCTGGAATATGCCGCAGGCGTGGATGTCCGCCAGCGGGGGCCCCACGGCATCCAGGCCGATGTGACCATCCGGGGGGGTACGTTCGAACAGACCCTGGTGGTCCTGGATGGTGTGCCCCTGCGCAACAGCCAGACAGGCCACCACAACATGGATCTACCCATCACCTTGGCCGACATTGAGCGGGTTGAAATCATGAAAGGCCCCGGCACTCGGACCTACGGCCCCAACGCCTACGCAGGGGTGATCAATATCATCACGCGTCAGGGCGTGGACCGGCGGGCGAAAATCGCAGCCTTCACCGGCGCATATGGCCTCAGGGAAGGGACTCTCTCTCTGGGAGGGCAGCTGCGGGGGCTGCCCCAGCGTTTCTCTATAAGTAAAAAAGTGTCAGGCGGCTACAAGGTACAAAATCACCCTCAGGCGCAAGCGTATACCAATTTTGACATCACCACTCTGTCCTACGGCACCGCTATTCCCCTGGGGCCTTCAGCCGTCAACTTGACCGCCGGTTTCACCCGCAAGGATTTTGGAGCCTACAGTTTCTACAGCGAACGGTATCCCCTCCAACGCGAAAAAACCACGGCAGACTATATCCAGGCCGGATCCCAGCTGACCGTGGGGCGCTTCGTCGTCTCCCCAGCCATCTACCGTTACAGTCATACGGACACTTTT
>JADFNF010000016.1 GCA_022563485.1 Fidelibacterota bacterium
GATGGCAGATGCATCATCTGCGGCTATGGTGGATGTGGCCCCTTTGTACTCTTCCATCGCGTTTCTGGCCAAGGCCATTGCGATCTTCATCTCATTGGCCGCATCTACGGTCGGGGCTTCATCGTAGGCCACCCGATCCATGGCCCGGCCAATGGTACCGATGTTCACGATACCGGTGACGCCGGCCACTGCGGTCAGCGCTGACACCACCAGGAATCCGCCGAGTATTCTTTTACCGATTGACCAGGTTGACAAGAAACTCCTCTTGGTCTCTCTTTTTTTACTGGCATTTTTGAGTAACTTCATAATACAAACTCCTCTTTTGGATTTGGTTCCTTCGAAAGAAAATGGACGATTTAAAGCCCGATCTCAGTACGAAGACTGAATACCAGGACATTCTTGGACGAACTGACACCACCGGGATTGATAACATACTGCAGATCGGGTTTCAGGCTTAAATACTCATTTATCTGAATCTGCCAGGTGGCTTCGATCACCAGCTCGTTGTTGTTTTCCTCCTGAATAAAGGCTGATCCTATAGCAAGCCCAAAGGTTTCTTCGAACCGCTGCGAGACGAGCCATCGCTTGCCTGGAGTAATCTGAAATCCCATACCGAGATAGCTGGGAACCGGAGAGCGATTTCCCACAGCGAAGCCACCATGGACGAATCCGCTGACACTCCTGGAAATGGGCTGGTCAATCGAGAAATAAACTCCATAATTACCCTGCACGATTTCGGTAGTATCAGTTCCGATCAGTTCGAAATCGGCTGAATGGTACCAGCCACCTAAGCGATATGCCTGGGGAATTCCGTTTTCAAATCCGGCTGTTTGAGGCGCTAACTGGGCCTCTATAATGGACATCAGGCCCTGCGAGGGGTCCCAGTCTACGGTAATGCCGTTGTAATTGACTGCCGGATCACCGGGGTCGCCATCATAAACCGAAGCCAGAATGACCAGATTCTCCATGGGGGCAACCTTGACACGAGTACCTAGTGCAGCCACATTGAAGATCCCCACCGAAACATTGCCAGACAAATTAGCTCCAATTCCGAAAGAACTATTGTTGAATAGGCCTCCAGTCTCAACGGTGTAGTACTCGGAATTCAGGTCGTGAAGCCCGACCAGGATCTCCAGCGCCCCGCCGAATAACGCCTGGTTATACCAGAGTTCGTACAACCGCTGGGAGTCATATGCCTCAATGTTGCTGGTGACTTGGGCATCACCTACCGCCAGCGAGGGATCGGCGCCACTGTTTGAGAGGAAATAGGCAGA
Organism: Fidelibacterota bacterium; assembly: GCA_022563485.1. GTDB lineage: Bacteria > Fidelibacterota > Marinisomatia > SCGC-AAA003-L08 > TS1B11 > JADFNF01. The sequence goes on from JADFNF010000016.1 coordinate 1,275, forward strand.
CAATGTGCCGCCTGCCCAGAGACCCAATCCTTCCGTGTCAATCTCGAATTGTAGGTCAACATTATCAAGGTAATGCGATGCTCTGTTCGACAACCCGCCGGATAGCAAGCTGATTGATTCAGCGGTATAAGCGAAACCGAACGACACACCGGGGTGTGGTTCGCCGGTCAACTTTTCAACTCTCGGTATCGGTTGTATGACTTGACCCGCAGCTTGGCCGGAGCTCAAGCTCAGGTCGGGATCAACACTTGCCAGCAGCACCCCCGAGCTGTCAGAATCTGATGGTGAGCCATTGCCGGCATTACCCTTTACAGTTTTCCCCCTCATGCCGGCTCCCTCGATAAAACTCAATACCAGCAGTATTATTGCTAAGGGAAACACGATTGTCTTCCTGGTCATCTTGTTCATGATTGGTTCCCTTTGGGTTTTGGTTTCGAAAAACTGAATCTCAGGCATCCTCATTCATCCTTCCTGGTGGAATCGGAAAGGTCCTTCCATTCCGTGCGGTGACGAACCTGCCCGGTCATCAATAACGGTCCTTCCTGCGCTGTGGCTATGGAGGATAGCACAAAAAGACTGAGGGTGAGACCGTACTTAAGCGGCCTCATCATTCAATCCCGGTGTGATGCGGTCTACTTGATAGGGCAAAACTGTCATGAGTGCTGAGTGGGGGAAAAGGGATCAACAGGCTGTAAGTAGACGGTATCACATGTCTTCGCATAGTCATCTCTCCCGATATGTCGTATCAATTGCATGACGTGGTCGAACAACGAGCAGTCGGCTGGAAAAGAACTAGCATTAGGTTAGGGAGGAAACGGATGAGGGACAATCGGCATGCGAACCGTATTTGTCTACTGGCAAAATGCCGATGACCTATAGGTCATTCACCTATAGGTTCTAAGGTGGCTTCAGGTAGGTGCAAATTGTGGGGTCTTCAAATTTGGGAACAGGGTCTGGACCTGGTGACGGATGTCAGGTGACGGGAATGGCTGAGCGCCTACGCACGCAAATCACGGCGGTCCCTCTCAGGTGGCTAAATGATCTTTTCGCTCTGATTCCATTGGATCGCATACTGGACCAGTTCGGCTCCATCCTTCAACTGCAATTTCCCCTTGATGTGCTCACGGTAGGCTCCCACAGTCTTTGCACTTATGCCCAGTTCCCTGGCAATCCGTTGTGATCGATAACCCCGTCCGATAAGCTGGAAAACAGCCAGCTCGCGATCGCTCAACCGTCCGGTGGGTGAGTTATCCGCGTTCGATCGGCCTTCCAAAAAACTATGCAGCATCCGTTTGGCCATGTGTTCGCTCAGGGCCAGTTCGCCATTTATTACCAGTCGAATAGCCTCAAGGATCTTTTTAACACCGGCCTGCTTCATAACATAACCTCCGGCCCCCGCCTTCAAGGCACGCTCCGCAAAGAGAACTTCGTCGTGCATTGAGAGCACCAGGATAAGCAAGTCCGGTGCGATCGCCCTGATATTCTTGATCAGCTCAAGGCCGTTGATACTTCCCAGGGAAATATCCACCATCACCATGTCCGGGCTAAGCTTGCCGATCGATCGAATGGCCATTGGGCCGTCCCCGGCCTCTCCGCAGACCGTGAGATCATCCTCGCGATTGATCAGCTGGGCCAAGCCCTCCCGGACGATGGGATGATCATCGACCAGCAAGATCCGGGTTATCTCATTCATTTCCCTTTGCCCGATACAGCGGATGATCCTCCGGCATTTCTAATTGGCGTATCCCCGTGATGGATGTGCAGGTCACGACGGTTCCACCACCGTGCTTGGCCCTGATGTCAAATGACCCGTTACACATGCTCGCCCGGTGCTTCATCATACGTAGCCCCATGCCGAGCCGACTTTCCCAGTTTTTTGGAAGGCCAATACCGTTATTGCTTACCTTCAGCTCAATTTGATTATTTATAGTTTTTGTCAGGTCGATCACGATCCGGTTTGCCCCGCCGTGCTTAATGGCATTCTGCACAGCTTCCTGGGCGATGCGATAGAGGTGCGTGGCTGTAAGGTGATCAAGATCGGGCACAGTTGGATCGCAAGAAATGTGGCATGAAACATCAAAAAGGTGTTCTGTCCGGTGACCTAGCCGACGCAGCGCTTCAGCAAGATTGCTGGTTTCAAGGTCCACAGGATACAGTTCCTTTGCCAGGTCCTGTGACCGATTGATCGCCTCGTGGATCAGCTCCGTGATCTGCGCGGCAGTGGCCGCTTCATCCAGAGATTGCTCCGCCAGCTGCTGCTCCAGCAGTTCACTCTTATAAGCGGTACCGAGGAGATATTGCCCCAGGTCGTCATGCAGAATTTGTCCAATACGCCGCTGTTCCTTTTCGCTGACTTCCAGCACCTCACGCTCCAGGAGCTTGCGCTCGGTGATGTCGTGCACGTACGCCCAGATATACTCCTGTCCGACATACACACCGAAAGTCGTGTTGATTTCCACCGGGAACACTCGACCGGCCTTTGTGAGGTGATAGGACTCGAAGCTTATCGAGCCGGCCTCTTTCATCTCCCGCCAATGAGCCAGCCAGGCGTCCGCTGGAAATTCCGTATCGATCTGCCACACCGACATAGACGTCAACTCGTCTCGCGTGTAGCCAAGCGCTTGACAGGCGGCGTCGTTGGCATAATCGATGCTGCCGTCGGCCCGCACCCAGTAAATCGGGTCGGCGCTGTGGTCGACTGCAAACTGCGTCAGTCGCTGCCGATCCTCAGCCCGCTTGCGCTCGGTGATGTCTTCAAAGGTGGTGTAAACCTGGAAAGGTTTGTCTTCCCCCGGGCGGAATTGCGGGACCGCGTTAATATTGATCCAGTAGTATTGCTCATGATCCGAATGTAAGACTCCCATCACAACGTCATTGACTTCCTCGCCACTTGTCAGGGCGATCATTGCCGGATGGGTCTCACCGGTAAAATCACTACCGTCTTCGTGGATCGCCCGCCAACTGGGATCCATGGATGTTCGACCTTGCATCTGGTCAAGGGTCAGCCCCAGGATCCTTTCAGCGGCGTGATTTGCTGAGATTATCTGACCATCAGCGGACTGATAAACCACGCCTTGGACCATGGTTTCGAATAGTGTGCGATGTTTCTCCTCACTTTCCCGCAGCGCCTCCTCCGCGGCGCGGAGTTGCCGGTCGGTGTCCAGTTCGTGGAATAAGCGCCGGAATACGCCGGGCAGATGATCGACTAGGTCCAATCCCTTCACCAGATAATCACCGGCGCCCAGTTTCATCATCTCGACGGCTGTTTTCTCGTCGCCATGGCCCGTCATCACGATGAAGGGGACCAGGCTGTTGCGTTCACGTAAGGTGTTGATGATCTCTTTCCCGGTCATGTCGGGTAGTTTGATATCGAGCAGCAGCACCACCTCAGGCTTGGCCGCAACGCCCTCGATGGCCGCGGCGCCATTAAAGACGCCTTCGGTGTCGTAACCGGCTTTGCGCAGAGCTTTCTGAGCCAGACTGTTCAGCCCCTCATCGTCCTCGACGACCAGCACGCTCCGGGGCCTTGGCTCCTCGGCCTTGGGACTATTGCTGTTCCCGACCATTACCCGACTCCTTCTCCGTCGATTCTCGGCACTTCCACAATCGACAGGAAAAGGCCCAACTGCCGAATGGAATTCACGAATTTATCGTAATCGACAGGCTTGGTGATGTAGTTGTTGCACCCCAGGGCGTGGCAGCGTTCCACCTCTCTTGGGTCGTCGGTAGTGGTGATCATTATCACGGGTATCTTGCGCAGTTCCGGGTCTGTTTTCACTTGCACCAGCACTTCAATGCCGTCGATTTTTGGCATGCGGATATCGAGCAGAAGAACATAGCTCGCTCCCGGTCGCCGTTTGGGCCCATCGCCTTTTTGAAACAGGAAATCCAGGATTTCCTGTCCGTCTTTGAAGCGCAGCAACTCATTCACGATGCCTCCGCGGACCAGGTTCTTCCTGATCAGACCAGCATGTCCTTCATCGTCCTCGGCCACGAGGATCACGACTTCCTTGTTCATTTCAAGGTCTCCCTTAGTTATTGGTATTTCTGTACGGCGGGAAGCGCCACGTAGAAACGACTGCCCTCACCAAGTTTCGATTCCACCCAGATTTTTCCCCACAGTCTACCAAGAACTTGCTGAACGATGGTCAAACCCAATCCTTCCCCCTTGCTCTTGGCCGGATCAAGCCGATGGAATATCTCGAAGATGTTTTGCCGATGCGCCGGAGCGATGCCAATCCCATTATCTTTCACACAGTATACAGACCGTTCTCCCTCGACCCGCCCGCTTATCCGGATGGCGCCGGGGCGCTCCGGATCAAGGTATTGCAGCGCATTGCCGATGAGGTTCGAGAACACTTGGTTCACCTGCACGGCGTCACCTTTGCAGGGCGGCAAGTCGCCGATGTCAAGTACGGCGCCGGCTTCCTTGATTTGAAACTTAATTGCCTCAACAACCTTGGCCATCAATTCATTCATGTTGAGCGACTTGATCGTCAGTGCCGCGCGGCCCGCCTGCGACAGTTTCAACAGTCCCTTAAGCAGCGCGTCCATCTTGGAGGTGCTGGTCCTAATGAAGCGCAGGGCGTCGGGGATGTCCTGCGCCAGGAGCTGAGCAGCTGCCTCCAGTGCTTCAGTTGGTTTTTTATCACTGCCTAAAGCGCTGCGGAGGTCATCGATCGCGTACTCCAACTCCTTCCCGTAGCCGTCGATGTTGACGAGGGGGGAGCGCAAATCGTGGGATGTGACGTATACGATCTGTTCGAGTTCCTTGTTCTTCGCCTCGAGTTGGGCGTTAAGCCGGGCGCGCGCCCGCTCGGTCCGTTTGCGCTCGGTAATGTCAAGTGAAAATCCGATGATACCGATGATTTTGCCATCTTCGTCTCTATATGGGATCTTGTCGGTTTCCACCCACATTTTTCCTTCGGGAGTTTCAAGCGGCTCAATGATGTGCCTCTTGGGCTTACCGGTCGACATCACCTCCATATCGTCCCGCCAGTAGTCCTCCGCTAAATCGGGGTAGAGCTGAAAAAGTGACTCCCCCTCCATCTCCTCAATTGTCATGCCTGCTGCTTCGGCCAGAGCTTGATTGACCCGGATGAACCGATTCTCCTTATCTTTGTAGAAAATCATTGCGGGCACGGAATTGAGTATGATCTGTTGCTCTGCCTGTTGTCTCCGTAGCGTTTCCTCGGCCTCCTTGCGCTCGGTGATGTCCCGGCCGATTACAACGAATCCCATAATCTCGTCGTCCGCATTCGTACAAGGAGTATAAGTGACATCCATATACCTCGATTTATAATCCGGGAAATCAACCCACGCCTGATAATTGACCTCTTCCCCACCTAAACAAAGTTCGGCGTGAGGTTTAATAACTGCTTTAAAGAAGTCCTCTCCAAACACATCTATAACCGTATGCCCGATAAGCTCGTCGTGCGTTTTTTTAAATGCCTTCAGATATGCCGGGTTTGTGGCAAGATAGACGAAATGCCTGCTCAGCAGTGCCAACATATCTGTGGAGTTGGATACAATTATCTGATACTCGCGTAGTGCCCCCTCCGCCCGCTTGTGTTCCTCGATTTCCTTTTCCAAGTCTCGCGAGTATGCCTCCAACCGAGCAATAATCGGGTTGCCGATCCGGAAGAACAACGCCGTGCCGGCCAGGATAACGAGCAGGGCGACAGCGGCGGCTGAGAGACCAGTCCTGATGAAGGGCGCGCGAATCTCGGCCAGGTCGATCTTCATCACGATCCCCAGGTTCAGCACGGCGACCGGCTCATGGGCGGCCAGGACCGTCTCGCCCCGGTAATCGCGGCCAATGACGGTTCCGGACAGCCCATTGAGCGCCCTGCCCATGGGCCCGGACAAATCCAGGTTGACAGCCACTGACGCGGGATATTCGACGGCGCCGTGTCGATGCCGCAAGATGAAGACGATAAAGTCTCCTTCGCGCCGGGCCAGGGTGAACTCCCCCGTCTCACCAAACCCCTCGTAGTGCTCGTGGGCGTCGATGATCTGGTTCAGGGTGGCCGCCGTCGGCCCTCCCGGCGTGTTCTTCTCATAAACGGCATCATGACGGGCCATCGCCTCAATCAGGCGGGCCTGGCTCTGGACGGTTGCCTGTAGCCGCTCCCTGTGAGCCTTGATATCGTGTCGATAGAGCATGGCCGTCATAACCGCCATGACCATCGCGCAAGCCCCGACCATGATGAGGGTCAAGAAAATAAACCTTTTTCGAGCGTTCATGGGCTGGCCCGCGCGCCTGGCGGCGGCCAACGGGCTCACCGGAATAGCGTCTACTACCGAAACGCCCACCGTGGGGGCTCCCATCATCAGGAAAGCCAATACAGTCGAGAGGGCCATGGCAAACAGTGGCGGCTTGGCCGTAAAGCAAAGACCAGAGCGGTCCATATGCGACTGTTCTTAGCCGATCTGATGACCGGGGGCAGGCACAAATTGGATACTTTATTGACGGTGAGCCGGGTGGGAGGGTTCAGAAAGAAGGGCGCAGCGGACAAAAGCCAACCTGATCGCGACGGGTTATCTGTGCGCACTATTATTGCGCTACTAGACATTCTAACCTACTTTTCTACTATATTAATATTTTCTGCCTCCTTCCAATGTCATATGGTGAAAGGAATGGCATCCGTGCCGTAATATTGCAGAGCCGTCACGGATATGAAATTTCATTCATACTCTACTTAACTCAGAGGCGACAAACTCGGGCAGCAATGTATGACATCCGGTCTGTTATTTCAACTGAATATTGAAGGGAAAATTATCAGGCCTAAGTGAGTGGCTTCGCTCCATCAGGCATCATTGCAAGGAAACCCAGACCGTCTTGGCCGCCAAGTTTGGATTACGCCGGGGGCAAATCAATAGTTATTAGCGAGGGGAAGTGGTTGTGTGTGCCAAATGTGAGACAGCAATCAATAGACATATGCATTTGAAGCACAATAAATTGTTCAAACTCCAACATTCCGGTGAATCACTGCCCTGCTGCCCTCATATCGCAGACCCTGTTACCTGTTGAAAAGGAATGATGGAGTACCTGTAAAGGCTGGGCATGGAGCTTGCGCGAGAGGCTCCGTACTATTCCATGACGCAGAATATGGCCGGGCAGTACCACCAGTCATTGAATAATGTGATGAACTCCCGCATGACTAATTCCCCTGGGAACTCGAGCAGGAGATCGCCAGATTCATCGGGTACTATCCCAAAGGGATTTCCTAGGGATATCCATGGGCGGTATCATGAGTCACTCGACAATCTGAAACCATGGATGTCTATAAATGGATGGGAGAAACGAATCCTGAACATGCGACAGGAGATCAAGCAAGGGACGCATTAGACGAGGCGTCAACTATGCCTTGGCAACGTAAAAGGTGTTACTTAGATTTAGGCCCAAGTAGCTCACATTACTTTGATGATGTACGGTCATTGGGATATGTTATTGTCAAAGGGCCAAAAAGAGATGACAAAATCTTCCTAACTGCCTAATCAGTCCATACTTCTATTATAAAGGGACGAACTTATCCCATCTACAAGCACCATAGATTCCGGAGACAGTTCTAATGCTGTTGGTGCTGCTAAGATGCCAACCGCACCTAATCCTATCCCAACGTATGTTTTGGTGGAACTGCAATCCCATTTATTGGGGTCCCGATTACCCATTGCCGCTGACCCTCCTATATTAGCTCCTGCCAGAATAAATAAGGCCGTGATGAAGATGTCGCCGTCCGGGTCCACGTAGGCGAAGGGGTTGTTCCCCACGTAGGTATAGGGCCCCCACTTGCTGCCCGGCAGGGGTCCACGGAGTTGAACCTGCCCAGCTCGGTATCGTACATACGGGCCTTGTAGTTGTAAAAGGCCCACCGCCGGATCTCGCTCCTGGCTCGTATAACGGCACCCTGTGTTCCAGTTGACGTTCTCCCGCATGGAGCCCGCCGAAGGGGAGATAGTCGTAGGTGGCTGCCACGGTCTTGTTGGCATCATCGGCCACCAGCAGGCGCGTGGAACCCCGGTGATCCTTGATGACGAAAACGGAGCTGTTGTACGACTGAATGCCCGTCAGCCCGTCAGCCCTGTGGGTGTAGCGGTTGGTGCCGCCCGCCCAGCTCTAGGTCTCGGCGATCGCCTGTCCGCCGCTCAGGTGGTAGAGGGTCTTGCCATTGCCATCCTCCTTCATCACCCGTTGGCCGCCTGCGTTGTAGGTATAGGTGGCCGACGGGTGGCAGCCGGTGCCGGGAGTGAATTGCCAGGCTGAGATTCTGCCGTTTCCACCCCGGTAAAAGTTTAAGACGAAGCCTGTGCCGGTAGTGACGTATACACACCCTGCTGGCGTAGATCGATAGCACTTGGGTGGCGCCCCAGCGCATTTTGTCACGCTCCGGCACCCATTCGGGCGGCAGGATCGCTCATTGACAATACCACGATCCGATTGCCCGAGTTTGCAGGACCTTTATGGACTCGGGCCCAATAAATTCGTGCATCCACTTACGATACTCATCACAGAGTTCTACGGGTAGAAAGAGTTGAATGGTTCCTGCAAAGCCGCCTCCGTGAACGCGGACTGCCCCCGTACCGTTTCGCTCTATAAACTGTTCAGACAGGAGCAGGGCGAGAGCAACACTTTGATGGCGCGGGTCCCGGGTGGTGTAAATGTTCTGGAGCCAACGGTAGGATGAATCACCAGATTCATTGATGATCCGTAGAAATGATTGAAAGTCATTATGGCGCAACGCCTCAATTTGCCGGTCAACACGTTCATTCTCCTTGAAAAAGTGCTCGGCCCTCAAAATGGCGCGATCACCTACCTCTGAGCGCAATCTAGCAAGGTTTTCGAGAACATCATTCGAACTTAGCTCGCGCAAATTATCCTCTCCCAAGGCATATGCCACCGCCTGCATTTCACTTCGAATGGCAGCATATTCGGCTGTCAAGCCGGCATGACTGCCACCAGTCTCCACGATTAGGAGCCGGTATCCCTCCGAATCCAAGTCAAGATGTACCCGGGTAATTTCAGGATCGGCATTGCTTTTGAAATCGATCCCGATGAGACCCCCGACACTGCATGCCATCTGGTCCATCAAACCACACGGCTTGCCGAAGTAATGATTCTCGGCGTATTGGCAGATACCCGCCAGCTCTTCAAGTGCAATACTCCCGTCATTAAATAGCGCGTTGAAGGTCGTCCCGATCAAGACCTCTACCGATGCTGACGAACTCAAACCAGATCCAATAGATATGTCACTGGTCATGCACGCTTCAAACCCCCCAATTCCATAATTCAGGTCTGCAAGCCGGGCGGCAATACCCCTGATAAGAGCAGTTGTAGTGCCTTTTTCGCCCTCAACAACAGTGAGTTGGGCAAGATTCACTTCAAAAGGCTCTGGGAAACCTTCGGAAATAAGTGTCACCTTATTGCCAGGGACCTGGTTTGCCCAGGCGATTGTATCCAGATTGACCGCAGCCGCCAGGACTTTGCCATGGTTATGGTCCGTGTGGTTCCCCCCCAGCTCGGTTCGTCCCGGTACCGAGATAAAATACCATGGCTCACGACCAAACTGTTGACTGAAAACGTTGTGCAGCGCTGTTAGCCTCTTTTCAGAGAGAAGCCTATCGCGGTCCTCGTGATATAGCGTCTCGATGGCCCGGTCGATCGTATTTTTCATATTCCCATGTTGATGTCGAAACGCCATGGTCGGCTATTTACTGGTGAGGGATCGCAAGGTTTCTGCTGCCTGCTCTGGCGTGAAATCCCGTTGGGGCTCCCCAAGCATCTCATAGCCCACCATGAATTTTTTCACGGCAGCAGACCGCAGCAGGGGAGGATAGGCATGAGCATGCAGCAGCCAATGGTCACAATGCTCAACCAAAAAAGGTGCGCCGTGCCAACCCATCGTATAGGGGAAAGGGATGTTAAATAGGCGATCATACTTTTGCAGTATCAATTGTAGGATTTGGGCCAGAGTGATTGTTTCATCGGCATTGAGATCGGTGATTCGCGTTATGTGCCTTTTGGGAAGCAATATTATCTCAAAAGGCCAATTGGCCCAGAAGGGGACCAACACCGCCCAGTGATCGTTTTCTACTACAAGCCTCTCACCGAATTGCAGTTCGCGCTCAAGGTACTCTACGAGTAGGGGGCGTTTGTGTTTTTCCATGTAATTCTGCTGCTGTCCATCTTCTTTTGCCGGCACAGTCGGCAATGCCCGGCTCGCCCAGATTTGTCCATGTGGATGAGCATTGGAGCTGCCCATCATCGCCCCTTTATTCTCAAATATCTGGACCCACCTGTACTGCTGACCAAGTTCGGCCGTTTCTGCCATCCAGACGCTCACAATTTTAGCAATCTCTGAGACTGGCAAGTCTGGCAGAGTGAGATTGTGCTTGGATGAGAAACAGATTACACGGCAGGTACCTTGTGCGCTTTCGGCCCGGAACAGGTCATCCTCCTCGATCGCTGGCGGCGTATCGGGGAGCAGCGCGGAAAAATCGTTAGTAAAAACGTAGGGATTATGGTAATTAGGATTTTGGGCGCCATTGGCCCTCTCATTGCCTGGACATAGATAGCATTCTGGCTCATATTCCGGTCGCTCGATGCGGGAACTTATCTCTTGCTCTCCTTGCCATGGTCGCGCTGTGCGCTGTGGCGACACGAGCAACCATTCACCGGTGAGCGGATTGAAGCGTCTATGTGGCTGGTTCCGATCCAAACTGGCTACCTTCATCAGGCTCCTAAATATAAAATTTACAGCCGGAAGTCCCGTAGATTGTAATTTTGTCTGGGCTCGCGGCTCTACCTAATCGGGGCAGAACGCTTGAGACGTGCCAAGGCCATGGCAAATCTAACGAACAGCTCTTAGCGTCTGCAAAATTTCCAGTATTGACGATCCGGATTAAACTGGCCCGCGCAGGCGCGGTTGCTCAACCTTATCACCGCATGCTAGGCCAAAGGCGACTTGCCTTATTACGTTTACCCGGTAGCTATGGCGGCAAGTGCGGGAATGTTAGCACGGTCAATACTGCCGGCAATGTTGGTGTCAAAGCAATGTGGACCAAAATGGACGGAGAATCGGGAGACACTTTTGCTAAGTTGAATAGCAAGCAGAGGAATCCCCAAATGAACGACAAGAAGGTTCAGTACGGCTTTCACGGAGAAGATCCATTTGGGGTGAGCGGCTAACTTCACAATCATATAGGTGACCTCGCCCGGACAACCATAAACGGCCACCTAGGGACGACGATCACAACATGGGGAAAAGGCCCCTCAAGATCATCGAACTAGGGAAAAAAGTCAGAGTGGAAAAACCGTGCTAGCAGATTAAACTCCAAACCCGAAACGTGGCTGAATATCCAGAAGATCCCTAGCGATCACAAGTTTTTGGCATGTCTCAATACTAAAAACGTCAATGGCTAATCTGGTATTTTACCTTTAGGTTTAAGGCCGGACATAGACGAAGGGGAATGAATTCTTACCTGCCAGTATCGCTATCACAAAATATCATCCAGTATTAAGGCGCACCTATTGGCCATTCTCTTTTGGGGAAAAACTGGTAGTCGAGAAAGTATTGATCGATGACTGCATTGGACCAGCGGCTCTTGATCACCATTTTCTTTTCACCTATAAAGTCCGCGAGATTGATGTACCGGTCAAATGCTATGTATTCCTCCCAAGTCCCTTCAAATCTCTTAGGCCATCCCTTAGCTAGAGGATGATCAGGGTTCCTCGTGCTCTTGACATGCGCTTGAAATCTACTTCTCATGCTGAGAATTGTGTCGGGTTCATCAATGGAGGCATACTTTATCACAATTTGATCGGCGGGTATATTTTGCCATCCAAGTGGCAATGAACCATGTCCCCCCCACTGAATATTGATCGAGGCTCGATTGTGGTGGTCCCTGGCGTCTTTTAGCGCCGCTTCAGTGCTCAAAATAGCACGATGAAAATAAAAATATACATTCATTACATCCCCAGATCGAGGATCATATTGAATCCATATCTTCTCATGATCCGTGGGATCATTATCGCCTGGATAGTCAATATCATCGTCCCAAAATAAACTATATTCAATGAGGGGCTCCTCAGGATGAAGGATTACCACCACATCCTCTAATTTAAAGAACTCCCTGGAGTTGATATAAAGCCTGGGGGCGAATCGTACAACTAACTCATATTCTTCGGGAGTTACTGTTTGCGGTGGGTCCAGTCGTAGCACCCTTGCATAATGCTCACTTGCCTCCTTTAGTCTTCTTTCCAAATGATACGCATACCCAAGTCGATTTGCGCAATAGACGTTATCGGGATTTATCTGTAATTCTTTATGGTAATACTCAACCGCAATATCAAAATTATTTCTGCTCGTTTTTCCCCATCTTCTATAAAGATCGAGAAATCTATCCCCTAGTTCTAAATTCGTCAATGACACAGAGGATACTAATGAGTCCAATTCCTTAGATCTTTCAACTTTTACATCCGCCTGTTCACCAAAAAGAATTGTCTCAAGACCGATGAGAAAACCGATGTGTAATATTAGTAGGAGTTTTCTTTTGCCCACTGTAACTATCCCTGTTCTATAAATCGATAATTCCGTTTCTTTATATCCCGGTTCATCGTGCAAATTGACGCAGGATAGCCATACTTGTGTGTTTCGATACCACCTGTCAGCTAGTCTTTGCTGTCTGGCGGTTCGATTAAATCAGGTATACACAGGTACAGAGTCATGGACTTCGCTATTTACTGACGAATTGGATGAATTACCACCTATGGTACTATTAAGACTTTACCGCAATCTTTCGCTGTTGCTTTTCCTTGATTAATACAGTCCATGCTCTAGTCTATCCCAGCATGCTCAATTAGTTATTGCTGACTTGAATTTGTGCTACTGACACCCTCGTCACTTATCCCGATTCCCGGGACTCTTCAATTTTCAATTCATACCGCTTAAGTCAAAGAGTATGCTTCTTCCATCGTGAGCTATCGAAATTCCATTAAAGGTGGGACTGCCAATTGCCGGGTAATACCTCCACTCCAGAAAGCCAACATTGGGATCCCGGTTAGTTCGATAGTCTCCAATAAATTATAATTAATTGTGATCTGGGCATTCCTTCGCAATTCCTTAATTCTAGCTGCAATCAATGCGGAATTGGTCAATGATGTATCTCGTTCGACAAAAGCTGTAACCCCCTGCATATATAGAAAGTAACGTGACCACATTTGAACGTCTTGCTTGACGCGTGTCTTCGATTCCAAACCCAACTGCTTTGCTCGTTCAGATAAATATTGATCACGGACAGCTCCCTTTAAAAACTGAGTAAGAGTAGACCGTAAGCCAATGGGACTATTTGAGTTGACGCGATAATTGTATTTCCGAATGATACTCAGTACATTCTTACCAGTCCAGGTATAATCTGGCGTTTCCACTACTGGTAAATCTAAATTATAATCTAGAGAAGGAGGGAACTCCTGACCAGTGCCGGAGGGCAGTGGGATAGAATGCTCTGAGCTTACGCCTAATTTATCTTCAATATATCGTGATACTTCAAGAAATCCAGTCGCTCGCTGTGTTATGTCTAAATGAGTTAGGATACTGTCCACATATTCATCGGCCAATCGACTTTCGATGCGTGCTTGAAGCACTTTTTTTACCCTCTGCCATTTTAAAGAATAATCATATTCGGTTAATATAATTTCTCGTGTCTTATCGTTAATGGAAAATATAAGATAAACGTCGTTTAATTCTAGTAAATCTGAAGATTCACCCAACTTCAATTGGTAGGCAATTATTTCAATACTAATCGGGACCGATCCATCCCCCCATTTAAGCATTGAATTATTGACGTAAATAAAAGGGTTATCTCTTGATTCATTCACCAACTCATTAAATGTTTTTCCCGAGAGTAAGGATTGACGCCACCTCTCGCTTATATCCTGATTTTCAGTAAATAAAATCTGAATAGATAACTCCTGGATCGATTTCTGCAGAGCCTGGTAAATATTAGCCGAATCCGGCTCTGCCTGATATTTAATTTCCTCGAAGAATAGTTCCCGAATAAGCGCCTGTTGCTTAACAAAATCGACTGCCTCTTGGTACACTGGCGACGCTGTTAGATCCTCTCCCTCAGCCCATTGACTCACAACCAGTTCATCAATCAAGACATCTAGAACCCGTTCATTTCTTCCCATCAATTTCTGAAATTCAGGAAGTACCGTTAATTCTAATCTAAAAACTAATTCCTCCTTGGTAATTGGAACCCCATTCACGAGGGCTACCGTGTCAGACGAGAGTTGATTTGTATTTTCCGTGCAACCGACGATTAGAAAGAAAACCATTAATTGGAGATGACTCGGCAGTTTAGGGAAATTCATTTTATGGCTGGACGTTGGCATGGCAGGGAACGGTTAAGTTCGGTGCCATGATATAACTAAGTGGGTGAGCAAAGCCATATGAGCAATATGACAGTAAGGTTCCCAACATCGACGATCTGGAGGGGTTCTAAATCTTCCGTGAATATTTGAATCGTAGAATTGCTGCAACGCGCGAATTAATATACTGAAAAAGGCCCCACCGCTACCTGGTGTTATCCCTCGCGATTCCCATCAGGATAACCATCGCAACGAGAACAAAGAAACTCAAAACAAACAAGTCCTTAACTATTTGTGGGGCTAAACACTTATCAGCCCCCTCATGCCTATACTCTAGAACTTCACAACAGATTCACTTTTATCGTGACGAAGGTATCTATTCAAGTAAATAGAATAAATCAAAACTCTATAGAAACAGAGAATCTCGTTACGTTTTTCAGTCTCCCAAAATCGGAGTAAGCATAGTCCAAATGGACACTGGATCCGTCCATAAGATTAAGATTAAGTCCACCGCCGCCGGTAAATCCCTCCTCCGACTCAGCCTTAAAAAGGGAATTATAACCAAACCTGATTGATGCAAAATCAGAGAATACGTATTCCATTCCTGCATTGACGCTTTCGGCGTTGTCGCTGGGAGTGAAGGCCTCAAGGGAAATGGTTAATCGGTTGCTATTGACGTTAAAAACATCCATCGCAATCCCAGCTCGAAAAGCTAATGGCAAATCAAAGCTACCCGTCTGAAATTCAGAAACAATTCTGTCATTACTACCGAGCTTATCGGGAGCCGGGTCAACAAGAATGACAAGGTCTCTTCCCTTCAATTTCATTTTTTGACCGAAATTGATTATGGTGGCCCCAATTCGTAGTCCGTTAAAGCTAGTAATGAAGAGCGTTCCCACGTCAAAACCAATGGCACTAGCCGACTCATTAAAAATTTGAGAGCGTACGTATTTCCCGTTAAACCCAATGGAAAATCGATCAGTCAAATTAATGGCGTAACTCAAACCCAGTGATAAATCTCCCGCGCTAAAGAACTCTCCCGTACCCTCTGGCTCTTCGATAGTGCGTATTTCCATATCCTCATGGCTTAACGAAGTGACGCTAAAGCCAATTGCGCCAAGGCGGTTTAGAGGAAACAACATAGCTCCCCATTCAAACTTCGTGTCAGCTATCAATTCGGCATGCATAAAAGAGACCTGCCACGTCTGCAGTCGAGAAAGGCCCGCAGGGTTCCAATAAATAGCTGTGAGATCATTGGCAACGGCAACAAATGCCCCCCCCATAGCTGCAGATCGGGCACCAATATCAATGCCGAGAAAAGCCGCACTACTCGTTCCCACTTTGGTAATATCTTGGCTATTGACTGGATTTACAATAACCGCAACGGTCAGATAGCAGATGAATAATATCTTACTCAACACTCGTCCCCTGGAAGAATGTTTATCCCTCTTTGTATATAAGGCCCTCAGCAAATGTTTAGTCTCATTTATGTGTTACGTTTCACTTTATTATGGCGAACTTTCCGATCTTTTCTCCCAGTTCCCCGGCATCTACGTGATACACATAGATGCCAAATGCCACGTCCAAACCCTCCCTGGTCCTTAAATCCCAGGAAGCGGCTGAATTTTCAATGGAACTCGCATGTTCAATCACATCAACTAAATCACCTCTTATAGTATAGATTCGAATGGTAGCCCTTTGTGGCAAATGGATAAAATCGATCCGTCGTTCACCCCGACTCCCAATACCTGATGAGGTAGTCTGCTTTCGCTCCCATGATGCCACTGCCACGTATGGGTTGGGAACCACCGCAATCTGGTCTATACTGTTGGCCGCAAGCTCATTGTCGACCGAGGCAGCCCTGGTTTTGAATGCAAATTTATCCCCAGCACGAAATGGCTTGATGGTCCTTAGTTGGAACGTGTCCCCCTCCCCAGGGGCCTGATCTCCCGTTTCACTAGGATCATCAAACAATGTCATTTTCCATGTTATTTTGTCTGAACCTTCAAATAGCGCCCGAATCCTGATAAATTCGTTCGATGACCAAAGCCCATCACCATTTCCATCCGTAAACCTAAAATTGGCCGGCCGGTTTTCACTGATATTCATAACCGTGAAATTGACGGCTTTGGGACTAGCACTAGAATCGGTCAGAATAATTTCATCACCGAAAAAAGTTATATCATAATCAGCTGGATAAGGGTCTGCGCCAATCCCAAGTTCCACTTTGGACTCATAATCACTCTGGCTGCCAGCAGCCCAACCGGTTAGTGAATCGTCCAATAGGACATCATTTTGATTATCGACGAAGATACGCAGTCCATCAAATACATCACCATCTATAAGAAACCCATGTTCATCCCTTCCAAAAAAACTGCTTTGTAGAACCGTATCTGGTGGTGAGGCGCTGACATTAATCACTGAGTAGGACTCGGTTACAAAAACGCCACTATGGGTAAATTCTATTTGATAGGTGTTGTCTTGGATTAAACCGGTGTTGATGATCTGTACGTCAATTGTTCCGTTCCCTATTGGTACTCCGATTGGGTGTACATCTTCTACGAATTGTGCGGACTGATAACCAGCCACGGGTGCATTGGGAGTCACCACAGCGGTGTTGATATCCGTAAAGGTTACATTACCGAGCGCATCAACCTTGATAATACTGGTCGTTTCAGACACGGGAATGCCCTCGTCACCTACGCCCGGGTCCCCTTGATCATAAGCAGTTACGGTGTAAAAATAAGTCTGCCCATTCTGAACTGTTGAATCGACAAAAACATGACTCAGTCCCGAATCAGTCCCTCGATCAAAACTGGCGCCCTCGATAGTAACTGGATCAGGGCCCATTATACCATCAATTAAATCAAAAGTGGCCAGCGGTTTCCTGAAAACTGCATTCCCATAAGCGTCTGTAATTATTTTTACTTCCAGGAATGACGCTTCAGTGCTGCGGTAAATCTTGTATCCTTCAAAATCCTTCTTGAAATCCAAGAAAGCGTCCACCGATTCCTCGGCTCGTCGATCCCAGTACAAGGTTACTTTCCCATCTCCTGGAACAGCCGTAAGCCTTGGCTTATCGGGTGGTTTAAAGAAAATGTAATTAGCGTTGTAAATCTGCTGGACTGTTTTTTTGTTCCGGAACAGATCGGGCAGATCATTTCCAAAAAGCATGGCTATGGAAAGATTCCGCGTAGTGCCACCAACAAAGGGGATTACCGGCCCTGATCCATAAAGCAGAGCCATGTTGCTTTCCGAAAGATCGATATTAAAGGCTTTTCCATACATACTATTCCAGATTCTATCATCGTTCTGGGGACCAATAAAGTGGATGACGAAGATATCCACACTCGTGAGCCCAATCTGATCCGATTCATCAATATCTGTCATTCCAAAATGAGGCTCTCCCTGTGTCGGCAGGCCATCTCCTTCCCCCTCATCAGGTCCCGTATAGCCGATATCGCCGAACCGGGCGCCGTCACGTCCGACATCATCATTTATGTTTTCACCCTGGTCCCATACACCATTGCCGTTATCGTCCGAAAAGGCTACCCAATCTCCGTCTTCGTCACCTTCCCAATGGGGAGCCGGTTCCCTGCCGTAAGTCCTTATGAAATTTTCCACATCGTCAATTCCGTACGGGAATACATCCAGGTAGAGGCCAGGTGGATTGTCCCTCCTTTCGTCGATCAGACCATCCTCATCGTTATCAATGCCGTCATTGGGCTCACCGGGACTTTCCAGAAAAGCAAAACCGGAATAGGCCGTAGGGGACCATCCTGTGTTACCTCTATTGTCTTTGTCCCATCCATAGACGATATCGATGAAGGTGTCATAAAACGCGCTGTCATCGGCAGAATCTCCTACTCCACCTATTCCATAATCGAAATACATACCAAAAAAGACCGGCTCATAATCCGTTCTGGAAAAGTTGGTAATACGGTAGAGCCAGAAGATAACGTCTTCGGCGAGAACCTGGGACCATTGTAGTCCCCGCACGCTCACCAATGTAGCCAATCCTCCCCGGTCTGGTTCCTCAGGTATGGGCAAAAACCATGGATTCTCCTTGTCTTGATAATCATCCATCACAAAAAAGGTTTCCAGATCTGCCTGAAACTGATTCTTCCCAAAAAAACCATTCCATGCGCCAGGCCACCCCGGGTCGTCTGAAAGAGTGGACTTATCAGGCCAAACGACCGGCCATGTGTTGGGATCAATACTCATCGCCGGAGAATCCCCGTCCGGATTATCCCAACCCGGCCGGGGCTCATAGCCCCATGGCTTGCCGTCAGGTCCCGTATCGAGATCCTCTCGATAGCCCACCTCCGC
>JADFNF010000174.1 GCA_022563485.1 Fidelibacterota bacterium
GGGATACAGTCTTGGGTTCCGGCTCCCCCTCGCAGGAGGTCCCTAGCAACAGCAAGATAATCAGAATTTTTTTCATGACGCCCTCCGGTGTTCCGGGGCAATACGTACGCAAGTATACATCTGGGCCACGCCAATTCCAAGCTGCACCGGCCCCCATACCGGCCCTAGCTTCAACCGTTGCCAGCATGTACCAACCCGCCCAATTCACCCCCGGCCCCAGACCATGAGAACGGCCACCTTCCCCTTCACCGTCGGGGTGGTCCTGTTTGGCTCCCTCATGGCAGCCTCATCGGCCATCTGGATTCGGTTTCTTCCGGGGGTCTCCCCCATCGTCATCGGATTCATCCGCGTCGCCGGGGCTACGGTCGTTTTACTGCCCTGGTTTCTTCGGGAACTCGGACGGCAGCGGCCCCCGTGGCGTGCATTCCGCTATTCGGTCCTGGCCGGGCTGGCCCTCGCCCTGCATTTTGCCACCTGGATTGCCTCCTTGTCCTATACCACTGTGGCCCTTTCAGTCCTTTTCGTGGCGACCCATCCCATGTTCGTGATCGCCCTTTCCTTCGGAGTCCTCCGCATGCCCGTGCCCCGGAATCAGATTATTGGCGCCGGTGTTGCCCTGATGGGCGTGCTCTATATCCAGTGGCAAAACCTCGGCCCAGGTTTACCCGGAAACGGGCTGAAGGACCAGGCCTTCGGCAATCTGCTGGCCCTGGGCGGTGGTTTTTTTGCAGCGATCTATCTGCTGTTCAGTCAGGAGGCCCGCAAATCACTGGGCACCATTCTCCATGTTGAGGTCACCTACGGTACGGCTGCGGTGGTGTTGCTCCTGACTGCCCTGGTTCTTGGCCAGACTCCTCTGCCAACGGGTGGCGAGCCCTGGCTGTATCTGGTCCTGCTCATCCTGGTGCCCACCATCGGCGGGCATACCCTTTTCAATTGGGGTATCCGCCACCTGGGCGCCACCCTGGTCTCTCTGATAGGACTGCTGGAACCGGTGGAATCAACCCTTCTAGCCTTGCTCTTTCTGGGGGAAGGCCTACCCCTTCATACGCTGCTGGGGGGCATCATCATCCTTGGCGGGCTCACCCTGGCGCTCTGGCAGCCTCTGCGGAATCGTGGGGCTCTCCGGATTCCGTCTGACAGCCCATGAACTGTTGATATTCTAAGAGAACGCCCCGGACAGGGAACGTTTGTTGGGAAGCTGCGGGGACGCCTCCGACGATCGGCAGGGTGGGGCATCAAATAAGCATAAGCATGACGAGTGCGACGCCGACAAATGAGACCAGAAACATGGCCACTTTAAGATAGACCTTGCGGCGAAACCAGATTTGGTGCTCCGGGGCCATATCAGCGAGGTCAAAAAAGAGTGGGGCTGGTTTTTCCAGCTCGGATTTTCCGGTCTTGGATTGGGGGTTTATCATCTGCATCGCGTCCATCTGTAACCCGATAGTACCGGTCCAGGTGATGCGATAATATGTCCCCCGTCACATGGGGCCGGTTTATGTGATCCCCATCAATAAATAGAGCCAAAAAAGGGGGGCCCGGTTCCCCGCAGCATGCTGGCCGCTGCCTCAAACCCGGATATAGCCCCGGGCCTTGGACGCCCGGTAGACCCGGTCCAGGGCGATGGCGAAGCTGGCCTGGCGGTAGGTGCATTGATACTTTTTGGCGTAGTCCAACACCTGGGCAAAAGCCTTTCCAAGGATGGCATGGAGCTCATCATCGATGCGCGCTTCTTTCCACGCAAACTGCTGAATATTCTGAGCCCATTCGAAATAGCTCACCGTGACACCCCCAGCGTTGGCGATCAGGTCGGGGATCATCACTACCCCATTCTTCACCAGGATATCTTCCCCGTCCGGTGTGACAGGATGGTTGGCCGCTTCCACAATCACCTGCGCTTTGATCTTCGAAGCATTTTCACCGGTGATGACGCCACCCAATGCCGCCGGGACCAGAAATTCACACTCTTGATAGAGAATCTCGTCGCCCTCCAAGGGGTCGCTCCCCTCGAATCCGACCACCGATCCGGTCGCCTTCACATGCTCCATGAGGTTGGGGATGTTCAACCCCTTGTCATTCTTGACGCCGCCTTTCACATCGTTGACGGCTATCACCCTGGCGCCTTTCTGGGCAAAGTTCAGAGCCGCAAAGGAGCCTACGTTACCAAACCCCTGGATCACCACCCGGGTGCCTTCCAGAGACAGGGCGCTCGCCTTGGCCCACTGCTCCGTCACGATCACCACCCCTTTGCCCGTGGCATCTTCCCGGCCAACCGAGCCCCCCAATTCCAGCGGCTTGCCGGTGACGATGGCGGGTGTATGGCCGTTTATGCGGCCATAGGCGGCCATGGCCCAACCCATGACCTTGGCGTTGGTGCCCATGTCGGGCGCCGGCACATCGCGATTGGGTCCCAGGATCATGGCGATGCGAGTAAAGAAAGTGTTGGTCAGCTCAAAAAGTTCTTCCTCGCTCATGGCGTGGGGATCGCAGGCCACGCCCCCCTTGGCCCCGCCAAAGGGGATATTCACCAGGGCTGTTTTCCAGGTCATGAGGGACGCCAGGGCTCGCACCTCATCCAGGTCGACGTGAGGATGGTAGCGGATGCCCCCCTTGTAGGGGCCTCGAGCCGCGTTGTGCTGGATGCGATAGCCGGTATAGACACTGAGGTGCCCATGACTATAAATGGGAATTTCTACCCGGATCTCCCGATAGGGATTTTCCAGCAGTTCCATGGCCTCCTTGGGCACCCCGGAAATTTCACGGGCCTCCTCCAACCGCTGGTTGACCTCTTCAAATGGTGATGGGGCCCTCTTCGAATCTTTAGCGATCATAGCATGCTCCTTTTTCGCGCAAATAGTCCTGTGGATTGACCTGGATGAACTTTAAAAAATGGGAAGGGGATGTGGGGATGGTTCCTAGAGTCTGGTCGGTTTGCCCGCGCCACAGTAGATGCAGGATTCGCCCAACTGGACATGGAACCCGCAGTCGGGGCAGTCCCATTCCTCCAGGCCGCTGGTGTCTTCCGGCCTGTTAAGGTTGTTTCGATAATCCCGGTACGCCATCAGCCCAAAGTAAGCGAGAATCAGCAGGATTACCAGAAAAATGAGGGTGCTCATGATGGAGCTGTTATAAGAGTTGGCCGTGGCCGTAGCAGAGGCAGTGGCAGTTTATAGACCTTGGCATTCTTGGCGGTTAAGAAAAGCATTCACGCAGAGAACGCGAAGAGTGAAAGAGGAGGGTGAGGGGGCAAAAAGCTCATACGCTAACCTCCACAACCGCCTCCTCAATCGAAGGAGAAACAGGTTCGCTGCGGGCCTTCAGGCTCTCCAGATAGGCTGCGATAGCCTCCTGAATATTCTGGAGGGCTTTTCCCCTGGTCTTCCCCTGGGAGATACACCCGGGTAGGGCTGGTACCTCGATGATAAACATCCCATCCTCATCTTGTTCGATTAAAACACGGTATTTCATTCTTCCCTCCAAACTGTTCGCTCCTTGCGCAATTTGCTAAGTCGCTACACTCTGAATAGCGGCGCCGGCCCAGGTGAAATGTCAGGTTTTTCTTCAGCCAATAGATTAATGAATCCCGGTATTACATCCCGGTACATATCCAACACCGAAGAAACTTAATAACAATTCTATCGCGTTCTTAACCTTTGCGCGCCGTCCCGATCTCTGGCATACACTTAGGGCTACAAACCTAGCAAAGGAACCAATTGCTCCTCGATCTCCGCCCAGCTGTACAGGGGCGAGCGCTTCACGATCATCTCCCAGTCCTGGCATTTCAGCTCCGTCACCCCTTCAATGGCGTATACCGCCGCCGTGAAAGGATGGGCCCGGCTCGCCTTCAGCCCCTCCACCACCGTGAGTTGGGTCAAGGCCACCGGCATGACATAGTTGCGGCGCGGCTCCGAGCTGTCCACCTCGGCAAGTTTGAACGGACCCAAAATACCGGACAAGACTTTTTTAACCAGGTAATCCACGAGCAGCTGCCAGGAGTAGCCCTTCTTGTAGGTACGAAAACGGATCCGGTGCCGCATGACGTGCACATCGGATATGGGCTGAAAATCGAAAAATGGTCGTATCCAGTCCGGGGCCTGGGTCATGGTCGACCGGTTGTACTTTTCGGCCAGCTCATCGGTCAGGTGACGGCGGACATGCAGGAGATAAAAGTGCGGGTTGACGGTCGCTTCGAATCCGATGATCACCGGTTCGGGCACTGTGCTCACCAAAGATATTCATCTTTAGGGTATTGCTTAAAAGGCTCGCTCCACATGACCATCACCTTTAAGGGGTAGTCCCACGAGTACCTGTGTGACGGCAAACTGAATGGTGGTATAGCGAGGAATATGGGGGAGGAGACGATCAGCCTTACAGGGAGGTTGCCGTGTCCGCTGAAGGACACGATTCCAAACAGGGGTCTACTGGTGCAGAC
>JADFNF010000175.1 GCA_022563485.1 Fidelibacterota bacterium
AGGTAGAGCCAGGCGCCCAGGCCGATGGCCAAAGTCGCCGCTCCGGCCCCGGCTACGACGAAGATCGGCGCTATTTCCGGTAGGGTCGGCAGGGTCCATACCAGCGGCGGCATGGTCACCTCAAACAACGGCAGCGTGAGCCTGTTGAAGAGTATTTCCCATTGCTGGTAGATCGTGCTCGCGTGACGCAAAGCCCACCACAGGCTGCCCAGGAAGACCCCCGCCGCAGGGAGCATCCATTCCGGTTCCCAGAATGGGATGGCCGGTGCCATGTGGGGAACCACCAGAAGCCGGGCTTGCAAGCGGGGCGGCAGGTCTACTTGGACCTCCCTAAAGATTTTGTCCAGTGCATCAAACTGTGGCTCTGTCATGCCGGACTCCCTTCGTATCGGCCCAGGGCCGTGGTCAGGATCGCCTTGGCCCGGTGGATGTGGGATTTGATGGTCCCCAAGGGCTGCTCCATGATCTCGGCCACCTCCTCGTAAGACCGCTGATGGAAATAATAGAGGGTGACAGCCATTTTCTGCTGTCGGGGCAGCTGGTCAACGGCATGGCGCACCGCCCGATGCTTTTCACTGGCGAAAAAGGTCTCCTCCGGTCCGGAGCCCGCCCCATCAATGAGCGGATAAGCCTGCTCGTCCTCCAGGGGAGCGGGATGGCGCTTTTTTAAATAATCGTAGCAGACATTCTTGACGATCCGGTAGACCCAACTGGAGAGCTTGGCCTGGCCCCTGAACTTGCCCAGGCCGCGGTAAATCTTGATAAACGCGTCCTGAGTGGCGTCTTCGGCCAGTATATCGTCGTTGAGGGTAAACAAAGCAATGTTATACACGTTCTTTCCGTGGGCCTCCACCAATTGTTGAAAGGCCAGTTCCCGGTCCCCTGACCGGAACCGCTGCACAATTTCTTGGTCGGTTATGGCCGCCATTACTCCTATGACCGCTTAGCGCCCCATAATGTTGCACCGCCAAGCTAACGGGGAAGAAAAAATAGTGCAACAAATTATTCGGCAGATCAGTCTTACGGGCAAATAGGGAGATAATGCAATGAATGAGCTATGGATTCCCATTATTGGCATATTAGCAATCTTTGGCACGGCTACGGCCGTTATCATTGCCATTATTGTGTCAAATTACCGGCAACGGCAGCTGCGCAGTGCAGAAATTCTGGCCGCCATCGAGAAGGGGATCGAGGTCCCCTTCCCCCCGCCCAAGGTGAGGAACTACCGCAACTACGGGCTGATCTGGACCAGTTTCGGTGTAGCCCTGATCATTGCCCTGGCGGTGGCGGTGAACCTGAAGGTGGCTGTCTGGGGACTGCTGCCCCTGGGGCTGGGGGTGGCTTACCTGCTTATCGCCCGAGGTGAGAACAAGGAAGATGCAGACGAGAGTTAAGACCTGGGCTAATTAACTGGCCTATTCAGGCTCTGATGTATTCAGCATCAGGGCCTGTTGTTGTTCAGCCCATGCCGGTCTCATTCCGAAACTGGGCCTCCGCCGCTTCCTTCAGGCGGTTGGTGAGGGCGTAGTCCGAATCGTGGAAGCCGTCCCAGGTGGCGGGGTAGATGCCGATGCCGGTGCTGGTGATGAAGGCTTCGTCCATGCCGTTGACCGCATCGGCCCTGATGGGCGAGAAATCGACTTTGATGCCCATCTCGCCGGCCAGTTCGATGATCTGGTCCCGGGTGATCCCCGCGAGGATGCCCAGGGAGGTATCGGGGGTGTGTAGCACGTTATCCTTGACGAAGAAGATGTTGCGGACGGCGCACTCGGTGATCACTCCGGCATGGTCGATGAACACCGGCTCAAAGGCCCCTTGGGCCAGGGCGTCGCGGATGGCCAGCATGTTTCCCAGGTAGGTCATGGACTTCAGCGCCGGTACCATACGGCCTACGGGATAGTCCTTCTGTTGCACGAAGAGGACCTTCACCGGAAAGTCCGGATCGGGATCGGCATAGCGCAGACCGATGTACAGGTTGGTGGGGCCTTCGTAGCGGTAGGGCGCGCCGGGAACCGTTCCCCGGGTGCACATGAGCCGCAGGAGGGCCCGATCCAGGCTGTTGCGCCGGATCAGCTCCTCCATGAGAGCGATCACCTCATCCTCAGGAACGGGGAATTCGATCTTTAGAATATTCATCCCCTCGTGCATGCGGGCCAGATGCTTGTGGGGCCGAAAGATATGGCCGTTGTTCACCATGAGGGTCTCGAACAGGCCGTCGCCGTACCAGAAGCCGCTGTCCATGAACGGTACGGTGGCTTTGCTCTGGTAGGTCCAGTCACCGTTAATATAAACGATAGGGTCGTTGGTTGTAGTCGACTTATCCGTTGTCATGATACCTTTCCTAAAAATTAATAAGCGCGAAGTTAACTTTATTACGGGGGGAAATCGTGTAGGAAAATACACCCCTATGAACCAGGCTGGTGGGGAAATCCTCGTCCCTGAACGACTCTAGGGACGCCGTCTGCAGTTGAGCATCAATCCGGCGGGTGAGGACCGGCGGGTGAGGGGGCGACCACTTGAGGTGCGTCCCGATGAATCCACCCAATTTCAGGAATACGTCCTCGTCCCAATCGGGATTGAAGCTGAATTGTCCATTTCGCAGCTGGAGGTGCCGGCTACGGCCGCGACCCGACATTTCCAGGGAGACGAGATGTTGCAACGGCGCATACAATTGGTCCCGCAGTCGCCGTTCGAAAAGCTCCGTGTCCACCTTACTGAAGAGCCAGGCCCAGTCGTAGCCCGGTAGGCGTTCCTGCCATTGAATGCAGTTTCCCGCCTCACGCTGAAGATTCATCCAGACTGCCTTGGCGTGGAGCACCAGCAACCGGGCCACCAGGTTCCGCTGAACAGGGATATTGTGCAGCCAGAGCAGGAAAATGATGGTGGAATAGGGATATCGCCGTGCGGGGGAGTCTGCGCCGATGCCGGCCAAAAGGTTGGGGTTGCAGTTCTGGGCCAGGGTGGAGGGAATGTTGCCCGTAGGGCTGAGGATGTGGTGACCTATGGACCGGCTCTTCGGGCGGCAGATGTCCAGGTCGACCCAGATCAGCCCCTCGCGGTTTTCCAGAGCCTGATCCGACAGCCACAGGGAGGCCCCATCGTAGTAACCGGCCACTTGCCACTCCAGGTAATGGTGCAAAAATGCCGCCGCTAGCAGTCCGTCCAGCCCGGTGGAAATGACCATAGGGCGGCACCGGTCCTTGAGCCAGGGGTGAGCATCAATGACCGCCTTGCGGGTCAGGGAGGTCAACCCTCACCAGCTGATTTCGGGTTGGTCCACCCCGGGAGCGTCGCCCTTGCACAGTACCAGGATCCGGTCGATGGCGGTAGCGCGTCCCCGAGTCCGGTTCCAGATCCTGGTTACTTTGGCGTTGTCAGCGATGGGATCGACGACGATGTCGATCAGGCTCAATGTGGTCCGGGTCGCCACCGCCTCCCACACCGCCCGCGCCAGGTTCAAAGGGGGCGATCCATTCTGGGCCACATCGCCGATGATCAGGGCGCACACCCCGCCAGGCCTCAGCAGCCGTTCCAGCTGCAGGATGGTTTCATCCATGAAGGCCAGGTATTCGGGCAGGTCATGCCCATCGTCAAGGTTCTGGTCGATGTCTTCCGCCGCCTCGTCCAGGAACCAGAGGCGAATCCAGTTGTACAGGCCGTATTTCACCACCTTCAGGTACGGGGGAGAGGAGACCACCAGCTGGACCGACTCGGGCTGAACGACCTCGTGGAGGTCGCGCACGTCCAGGCGATAGGCTTCACCCCGCTGGATGGGCCGGCCCTGGCGGTAGAGTCGATTCAGACGCCGGCGGGTATTCTGGAACACGTCCAAAGGGAGGTACTGGAGGCCGTTGTCCTGCACGTACTTACGGATGTAGGCGGGACTCATGGAAAAGGTGTTGGGCATGTCGATACTCAGATAGATGGAATCGGTGCCGTTCGCGCGGTATTTCCCATGCAATATGCCCAGGATTGTGGCGCGGATAAACAGGTCTTCGGGGCTGTCTCCCAGGGCTGATTTGAGGGTGGCCAATTGGCGAAGTGTGTGCGGATGGAAGATGGCGGTGATGTCGCCTGTTGGCTCCGATATCCTATCATTCCCGGAGGCATAGCCTCGTTCCAACTGTGCCAGCCGGGCTAGGGCGGCAGCCTTTTCCGGTGGCAACACCTTGGCCCTGGAGAGGGTGTAGGCCAGGGGGTTCAGATCGCTGGCGATGCCCACTCGTCCATTCACGCAGGCCTGGGTGGGGGTCGTGCCCCTTCCACTGAAGGGGTCCAGCACCCGATCACCCGGCCGGGTGAAGCGCTCGATGAAGTAGTGGGGGATGCGCGGGGGAAACATGGCCATGTAGCTGCACATGGGGTGGAAGGGGTGGCCCCAGGTCTTGGGCAGGTCTTTCCACACCGGCGTTATGGGCGGGTCTAGCGT
>JADFNF010000176.1 GCA_022563485.1 Fidelibacterota bacterium
GCGTTTCCCGCAATTTTAGATTGTTGTAGCAAAATGAGTCGTTGTCTGGCTGGTTTCTGCTGTGCAGTTATGTTGTCGTCCTTTCGATTGTTGTTCGTGGTCAATACAATGACTAAAATTGTGCTAGCTTCCCGGACTGACCGAAACCTACACTGAGGTCCACCATGTATCGTTTCATCGCAATTTTGTGCACGTTAGGGTTGCTTCTGCCGGTGATTGCTGCCGGTCCATTCGCGCCATACGTTATATGCGCTGTATACGCTCAAGACAAGGCAGCGGTGATTAAGGAATACCCGGTACCGCCGGGCTCTCACCCTCACGATGTCGCTCCTGCTCCCGATGGAACCGTATGGTATACCGCCCAGGGCCTGGGTGCGCTGGGCCGCCTCGACCCGGCCACGGGCCAAACCCACCATATCCAGCTGGGTGATGCATCAGCACCCCACGGCGTCATCGTTGGGCCTGATGGTGCGGCCTGGGTTACAGATGGCGGCCTCAACGCCATCGTAAGGGTCGACCCTGAAACGGAAAAGGTGCAGCGCTTCCCCTTGCCGGCCAACACCGGTTACACCAACCTCAACACCGCGGCTTTCGACGGCGACGGCCTACTGTGGTTCACGGGGCAATCAGGCATCTATGGTCGTCTGAACCCGGCCACGGGCCAAGTGCAGGTGTTCAAGTCGCCTGGCGGCCGGGGTCCCTACGGCATTGCCAGTACGCCCGATGGCACGGTCTACTACGCCTCCCTGGCGGGCAGCTATATTGGGCGGATCGATAGTCGGACAGGTGAGGTGACGGTGCTGGAACCGCCCACAGCGCGTCAGGGGGCGCGCCGGGTGTGGTCCGATTCCCAGGGGCATATCTGGGTGAGCGAGTGGGTCAGCGGCAAGGTCGCCCGGTACAACCCGGTCAGCGGCCAGTGGCGCGAGTGGCGGCTGCCCGGCGACCGGCCACGGGCCTACGCCGTCTACGTGGACGAGCACGACATGGTATGGTTGAGCGACTTCGGCGCCAACGCCATCGTGCGATTCGACCCAGCCAAGGAAGCCTTTGAGGTCTTTGCCTTGCCGAGTTCACCGGCCAGCGTGCGCCAGCTGTTGGGGCGGCCCGGGGAGGTGTGGGGCGCCGAATCATCGGCGGATAAGCTGGTTGTCATCAGGACCAGGTAATACGCAGCGCATTGAACCTCGTCGCGGGTTTTCCCTTTGCCTTGCGCCAATCGGGGGGCAAATTCGCAGGGACATGACCGATGCCAACCACCAGAAAGAACAGACACACTCGGCCAGCTTACTGATCCACTGCCCCGACCAACGGGGCCTGGTGGCGGCGGTGACCGACTTCATCCATCATAACAACGGCAACATCCTTTACCTCGATCAGCACGTCGAGGTAAAGGAACAGGTCTTTTTCATGCGGGTGGAATGGGACCTGGCCGGGTTTTCCATCGCAAGGGATCATATCGGTGCAGACTTCCAAAGGTTGATCGCCGGAAGATTTCACATGCAGTGGAAACTGCACTTCTCCGATGAACTCCCCCGGATGGCGGTCTTCGCATCAAAACTTCCCCATTGTCTCTACGATATACTGTCGCGCTGGCAGTCGGGGGAGTGGCAGGTGGAACTGCCGTTGATCATCAGTAACCACCCGGAGTTGGAGACGGTTGCCAAGCGGTTCGGCATTGACTACCACGTCTTCCCCATAACCCCGGCCAACAATAAAGCCCAGGCCCGCAAACAACTGGCGCTACTGAAAGATCACCGGATTGACCTGATCGTTCTGGCCCGGTACATGCAGATACTCACTGAGGATTTTATCGACAACTATCCCCAACGGATTATCAATATTCATCATTCATTTTTGCCGGCTTTCCCCGGCGCCCGACCCTATCACTCCGCCCATGAGCGGGGGGTAAAGATCATCGGCGTGACCAGCCACTACGTCACTACCAAACTGGATGCGGGACCCATCATCGCACAGGACGTAGTCCGGGTAAGTCACAAGGATACGGTTGCGGATATGATTAGGATCGGCCAGGACCTGGAGAAAATTGTGCTGGCGCGGGCTATCTGGCTCCACCTCAAACGCAAGCTGTTGGTTTACGGCAACCGCACCGTCGTATTCGAATGATCGGCGGTTGACTGGGGCGAGCCCGTCAACCTGACTTCGGAGCGCCCCCTTTTCAGGGGCCTTGGAATTCCTCCAAGAGCAGCTCTGGATGGCTGCGCGGCAGTCCAACGCGGTACCATATGAAGGGGAACAGGGGATTGGGGAGCCAGTATTTCCAGCCGATATTTTTTACCTTCTGACCAGACCCCAAGTGCAGATCAAGCCAGACGTACAAGAACTTGTAAGAGCATAGCCCCGGTATAAAATTGACCTTGAACCCATCGGTGAGCAGGTATTTGCGGCTGATGTAAAGATTGCCCTCAAAGGGGGTAATGCCCCATCCCAGCGGCCCTTCGGCGAGCTTCAGCCCGCTCGGCTTATGGATAATGCGGATATGTTTTTTCGCCACGACTTCCTGGTTCCTTCATTCTGGACTGAGCGGAATATACAGGCAAGTCCAGGCGGTCGGAAATCATGTCTGGGAAACTGTCGGCGGACGGCTATTTCGCGATCAGGCAGTTGGGGCCAGTGGCGTTAACCGGCTAGGCCCATGACGGACCGGGCAGCTTTGAGGCCATCCACCAGACGGTCGATCTCCTCGAAGGTATTATAGAAGTAGAAGCTGGCCCGGCACGTGGCGGCCACATTCAGCCTGTGCATGAGAGGTTGGGCACAGTGGTGTCCCGCGCGAATGGCAATGCCGGCATCGTCCAGAACCTGGGCCACATCATGGGGGTGTATGCCTTCAATGTTAAAGGGCAGCACGGCGCTGCTGGTGGGCCGGTGGCCGTAGAGGGTCAGTCCCGGGAGTTCGGTGAGTCGCAGCCGGCCATATTCAGTGAGTTCGTTCACATACTGCTGAATCGAATCCATACCCAATTCGCTGAGGTAATCGACCGCCGCTCCCAGACCGATGGCCTGGGCGATGTTGGGGGTGCCCGCCTCAAACTTCCAGGGGATCTCGTTCCAGGTGGCCTGCTCCATGGTGACGGTGCGGATCATATCGCCGCCGCCCAGGAACGGCTCCATCGATTCCAACAGAGCCGTTTTTCCATACAGGACCCCCACACCTGTCGGTCCCAACATCTTATGGCCGGAAAAGGCCATGAAGTCACAGTCGAGATCCTCTACATCCACCTTGAAGTGAGGGACACTCTGAGCGCCATCGAGTAACATCAAAGCATCCACTTGATGAGCAAGATTTGTAATCTCTTTCACCGGGTTGACGGTGCCGAACACGTTGGATTGATGCACGACACACACCAGCCTGGTGCGTTCGGTCAATCTCTTCCGGGCAGTCTCCATGTCCAGGGCGTGGTCATCCTTGATGGGGATATACCGAAGGGTGGCGCCGGTGTCCCGGGCCAGCAGCTGCCAAGGGATCATATTACTATGGTGCTCCATTTCGGTAATGAGCACTTCGTCACCTGGCCCAAGGTTATGACGGCCCCAAGCATAGGCCACCAGGTTGATGGCCTCGGTGGCGCTTTTGGTGAATACGATGGACCGCCAGTCCCGGGCACCGATAAAACTGGCCACCTTCTGCCGGGCCGACTCATAGGCTTGGGTCGCCCGTTCCCCCAGCCGGTAGATGGAGCGGTGAACGTTGGCGTTATCACGCTCATAAAATTGTTTGACGGCGTCAATGACCTGTCGGGGCTTCTGGGAAGTGGCGGCGTTATCAAGGTAAACCAGCGGCTTGCCATTGATCTGTTGAGCAAGTATCGGGAAGTCCTTGCGGATGCGTTGAACATCCAGGGCAACGGAGTTCGGTGTGGGCGGCGCTTTGGATGACCTCACGTCCGGGGATGGGATCAAAGTACTTTCAGCCACAGGTGGCATCCCTCGCGATTTATAAGAACCCAAGTTGGAGTTGGGCCGCCTCGGACATCATACTCTGATTCCACGTGGGCTCCCAAACCAACTCCACGCTGGCTTCCATCACGCCGGGCACCGCCAGGGCCTTCTGCTTCACGTCTTCGGCGATAGTGGACCCCATACCGCACCCGGGAGCGGTGAGGGTCATCTTGATCTCCACCTGGCTGCCGGTCCCGTTCGCCATCGGCGTCAGGCTAAGATCATAGACCAGGCCCAAATCCACGATGTTAATGGGAATTTCCGGGTCGTAGCAGGTCTTGAGCAGGTCCCAGATCAGCGCCTCATCAATCGGTCCCTCCGATGGGGCGGTTTGGGGCTCACCGTTTTGGGCCTGGGTGGTCTGCTCCTTGCCGATCGCGTCGGCATCCTGGCCATCGATGCGGGCCATGTTGCCCAGGATGATCACGGTATAACTGCCACCGAGGT
>JADFNF010000177.1 GCA_022563485.1 Fidelibacterota bacterium
TGATCCAGCACCAGACGGCGCTCAGCCTGAACGCCGTAGTATTCGGCAATGTCGTGGAAAGCCCGCAGTTCCCGCGCCTCCGTGCGTTGACCATAGTCTGAGTGGAGCAGTGCCAGCTCATGATCCTGGGCGGCCAGTGCCAGGGTGACGGCGCTGTCCATGCCGCCGGAGAGGAGCACGACGGCCATGGGCCGGGCCATGGCCTACAGGCTCCCCTGTTCCCATTTGGGGCAGACCAAATCCTTGTAGTCGCAAAAGTCAC
Source organism: Fidelibacterota bacterium (assembly GCA_022563485.1). GTDB lineage: Bacteria > Fidelibacterota > Marinisomatia > SCGC-AAA003-L08 > TS1B11 > JADFNF01. The sequence goes on from JADFNF010000177.1 coordinate 263, forward strand.
AGGTGCGCGCGTCTTCGGTGGTGGGGAACTTCCCCGCGCGAATGCCATCGACCACGGCAGCGATCCGCTCCTCGTGGCCGGACAGTTCGCCCGGTTGGTACCGGATGGTCACCTCAGGTTCCTCCTCGCGTAGATAGTAGTAGGTCACGGCGTCGGGAAGGTTGCCCAGGGCTCGGCCATGGACCTCAACATCCCTGGCCTGGGCCACGTAGAGGGCATAGAGGCCCAGTTGCATTTCCTCTTTGGCCTGGGCCGGTTTCAGGGGGGACCGGGACGTCTTGTAATCGATGAGGGTGATGCGGCCAGCCGGGTCCACATCAATGCGGTCGATTTTGCCCCGGATCACGATGCCGGACTGCTCAAACTCGAAGGGGTGTTCAACCGCTGCAATCTGGGGCTCGTCGGGCGGGTGGCCGGAAGCATAACGGGTCAATATTTCCACGGCATCCTGGTAATGCTGATCCGACTCCTGGGGGAACGCGAATTCACCGGGCGTCCATTTATCCTCGAGAATTTCCAGGATGGACCGCTGGGCCTGATGATTGTCGATGTGGTGGTAGGCTTCCAGCACCTGGTGGACGACCCTGCCAAAAATGAGGGCCGGGGAGCTCTCATCCTTTGTGGGGACGTGATCGATGTGCTGGAAGCGGTATTGAAGCGGGCAGTTTTCGTAGGTCACGATTTTGCTGCTGGACAGAGTGAAGGCCTCGCCGGTTGGCGGCGTGGCAGCGGGCCCTTCCAGCTTCCAGCGCAGTTCGCTCCCCAGGGGAATGGCCGACCAATCAGGGGTGAGGCCCCGCTCATGCTGGTCCACGAGTTCCAGGGCCTGGACCAACTCATGGGCCTGGGGGTAACGGTGGTCCGCCAGTTCCTGGGACAGGCGTTGGCCCAGCCGGGTTTGCAGCTCCTGGTGAGTTGAGACCGGGGGTGTGTCGGTGGCGGCCATAGGTGACTCCTCTGCGTACCATTTAGATGGCAGGTTTTTAACGAGTTGGGATCGGCGTTTCTCCGGGGCCAGGAAGGTCACGCCGTCCTTTGCCCGGGTCAGGGCCACGTAAAATACCCGGCGTTTCTCCTGGTAATAGGCCTCTTTGGGATCACTATGGCGGCCTGATTGCCAAGGGTGCCAGTCGGGTGGAGGTTCTCTGACCTCCCTGGGAGGTGTATAATTCTTCGGAAAAGAGCCGCTCGCCAGGAAGGGGATATAGACCTGGGAGAACTCGAGTCCCTTGGCCTGGTGAACCGTCATCACCTGAACCGCGCCGGATGGGAGACCGTGGGGCGGTACGATCCCTTCAACGCTGCCGGCCTGCCGCATGACGCCCATATAGCGCATGAAGCGTCTCAAGGAACGCTCCTTCCGTTGGCGAACAAAGGACTGGGCTATTTTCAGCAGATGGTTGAGGTTCAGCAGGGTCAGGCGATCATAGTAGGCCCCGGACCGGTAGTGGCGGCGATACAGTCCGCTTACGGTGTAGATATTCCAGAGCAGTTCGTCTGCTGGTACCGTCTGGGCCTGCTGCTGCAAACGCTCCACGTGCTGGGCCAGGCGTTCCAGGGCCGGACTGACGGATGAGGGCGGGGGCGCAATCTCCCGGTGATTCTGGTCCAACGTGGTGAGCCTTCCGATGAGCCAGGCAAAGGTTTCGCCATCGGGTGGACGGCCTAACTGGGTTGAGAACACCCGGTGCAGGGCCATACCGGCGCTGTGGGTACCCGCTGCCAGGTCGCACCAGGCCAGAGCGGTACGGATAGCAGGCAGACGGAAAAATTCCACATGGACATAGCCGGTGGGAATCCCCCCTTGAGCCAGTCCGTCCACGACCTTATGGGCCTGGACGTTGCTGTCGACCAGCACAGCCAGTTCCTCGAGGGGGCGCCCCCGTTCGGCGTGACGGGTGAGCTCAGTGACCAACAGGGGAACATGGTCACCTAACCGGCTGATGAGCAGGCGGGGCAACTCCCGGCCGGGATGATGAGCCGCCAGCTGCTTGGGGGTGCGGTCGGGGTTCGACCGGATAGCTGCCTCCGCCAAGTCCAAAATGGGCTGAGTCGAGCGGAAATTATCCTTTAGGACGATGAGGCCGAACGCGGGGTGATGGCCGTAGCGATGTTGGAAATCGACAAAATTATGGGCGCTCGCGCCCCGGAAACTGTAGATGCACTGGTCCTCGTCCCCTACGACGGTGATACTCAGGTGCCGCAACACCAGCTGCTCCACAATCAGGTTGAGGGCATGGTTGTTGTCCTGGAACTCATCGACGATGATGGTCTGATAGCGATCCTGTAAGGCGGCAAGGACGCGGGCCTGCTCACTGAGCAAATGCCAGCACTCGGTGATCATATCCCCGTAGTCCATGAAGCCTTCCTGGCTCTTCCACTGCTGGTAACGAGGGTAGACCTGGCAATGGTCCTGTAATTGGCGGTAGCGCTCATCGAGATCCCGGACCTTCTTCCGCCACCCCCGCCCCTTGCTCTCCTCCAGGGCTATTTTTTCCTGTTCCATCCCGGCCCTGGTTTTCCTGAGCAGCTCGGGAAACCGGCTCGGGGGAATAAGTTCGTCCCGGACACGGTCAAAGAAGGCGTGGAAGGCTTGAACTGCCCTCATGGGATAGCCGCGAAAGGTGGCCGATTGCAGGCCGGTGAGCTCGCTAAAATGTTCCCGGAGCAGAAAAAGGATGTCCCCTGTTGTCATGAGACGCCGGGATCGGAATTCGGGCAAAAACTCCTGCACGACCTGATAGCAGAAGGCATGGAAGGTCATGGCGGCGATTTTTTCCTGGACGCCGGTCTGTTCGCGAATGCGGGTCTGCAGTTCCCCGGCCCCTCGCTCGGTAAAGGTGAGGGCCAAAATGCTCTGTGGCGGTACCCCCCGGCGGCTGATAAGGTGGCCGATGCGGTGGATAAGGGTGAAGGTTTTCCCGGTCCCCGGCCCGGCCAGGATCATGAGGGGGGCCAGGGGGTGAGTGATGGCCCTCCGCTGGTCATCAGTGGGGGAAAAGGTGGTTGGCTCGGTCAGGGTCACGCTGGCAAAGCTACGCTGCTTTTAGCCGATGAGCCATAGCCATCCCAGGGCCGCACCGCTGAGGCTGCAGGCCAGGTTCACCCGGTTATTGTCGAGCCAGCCCCAGCCGCGGTGCAGCACCGCTCGTTGACTATCCGCCGGCCGGTCCTCGGTTATTTCGTTGGTGGCGATGATCCGGTACCTGGCCTGGAGGGTAGCGCCGAGGAGACTGTCCACGAGGGCGGCCAGGAAACCGATGAGGGTGATGGCCAGCCAGCCCGAAAGCCCGACCCCTGCGGGCTGGAGCCCATATCCCACACCCCCGAGTGCCGCCGCCCCCACCAGGCTCCCGGTGGCGCCCAATAAAGTCACGCCGCCGGAGGTCCCGTGTTCGACGAGCTGCCAGGTGACGATGTCACGAGGTTGGCTGCGGCTCCAGCTGCCGATTTCCGTGCCCCAGGTATCGGCGGTGGACCCGGCCAGGGCCGCCAGGAATATGAGATACAGCCCATCGAGGGGCCAGATGCCATAGGCCCCAGCTACCGTGAGGGGAATGCCACCGTTGGCAAATACCTGCACGAGGTTCCGCTGGTCGGTATCCGTGAGCCTGGTAGATGGGTGTTTGATCCTGGTGAGCGCCGAGCTTAAGATGAAAAACGCAATCATGGGCCACATCCAGATCCAGCCCCCGGCCAGGAAGATTAACATTCCCATGATCCAGGCTCCGAACATGCCACCAACAGTCAATGCTCTGAGCCAGGCGGCGGCGGCGAGGATCAGAGCTGACCCCGTCGCCCACATGACGGCCGAGGCCGGTTCACCCGAGGGAAGATATTGAATAAAACGGCTGAGCAAGCCGAGCACCCAGCTGGGTAAAACCAGCCCGATAATCAAGGGAAAGGAAAAAACGGGATACAACGGCATGGACTAAGGTATAATGGGGAGCGTGGAGCTGTCAATGGGGTGTCATCGGAGAAAGCTGAAATGATTTGGACGGTGGCGTGGACCGGTTGGACCGGCTCACTTAACCTTTCACGTGGTCGTGCGTCTAAAAGGTATCATGGATGAAAGACGACCAGATCCTCATCGATCAGTTTTTGCGTGGGGATCAGCGCGCCTTCGATCAATTGGTCCTGA
>JADFNF010000017.1 GCA_022563485.1 Fidelibacterota bacterium
ATTTCCCTGGAAGAGATGTTCGTTCCGGTGGCGACCCTGCGTTCCCGGAACGTATAGGGTCGGTATGTCCTCAAAAAAGTCCTATGGATGGAGCGGGGCCTGCACGCACAGCCCCCTGGAAACCCAGCGAGCTGGTGGAGATTTTGCGAGGTACCTGAGGCCTGGGGAGGTGGTGGCCCTGCACGGTGAATTAGGCAGTGGTAAGACCACATTTATTAAGGGGATAGCAGAGGCCCTCGGGCTGGACGATCCGGTTTCATCACCGACCTTTGCCCTTATTCATGAGTATGGTAATCCTCCGGAGCTGTATCATTTCGACTGTTACCGGGAAACCGCCCTGGAACGGTGGGAGTCACTGGGCCTAGCCGAATATTTTGATGACGAAGTCATCTCGGTGATCGAATGGGCCGAAATCATTGCGCCGCTGCTACCGGAAAGGGCCATTCACGTGACCCTGTCCCACGGCGCGGATGAGAACGAGCGATTGATTGAGGTGGCGCAGTGATGTACCTGGCCATCGAAACGGCTTACGATGTCTGTGGGGCCGCTTTGGTCAATGCGTCCGGGGTGGAGGCGCTGGAGGAACAGGTGGCCCCTCGTCGGCATAATGAGCTGCTGGCGGTCTCAGTTGACCAGCTGCTGGCCGATTCGGGCCGGCGGCTCAGCGACCTGGATGGCATCGCCCTCTCGGTAGGGCCGGGATCGTTTACGGGACTGAGGATTGGCATGAGTTACGCCAAGGGCCTCGCTCTGGGGACGGGACTCCCGATCATCCCGGTACCCACCCTGCCCAGCCTGCTGGTAGGTGAGCGGCTCCGCCCGCCCCACTGGGTGGCCACCTGGTCCCACGGCGTCCAGATCTATGCCGCTCGGGTGGATCGCGGGGACCACTTCGGGGAGGTTCAATCGATGACCTGGGATGCCTTCGCCTTATTGGCGGAGGGCGAGACCGTAGCCGGTTACCTGCTGGATCGTTTTCTCGATTCGGGAGGACCCACCCAAACCGGCCGGGACATGACGGTGTTGGAGACCTGTCCATCGGCGGCGAAAATAGGTAAATTTGCCCTGGAAAGGGGGCTTTCACCGGCTTCTGACCTCGGTTCCTTGATACCGGACTATCATCATAAATTTCAGGTGAAACCGCTACGGGGGGGATCCTCCGGTAAGGGGGCTCCGGCCCGGCGATCTTCTCCGAATCAAACGAACATTCGGATCAATCATGTTCATTCGTGACGCGCAGGTTCAAGACATTGACCAGCTCCTGGCCATCGAGGAACTCTGCTATGATCATCCCTGGCCCAGGGAGGCCTTTGAAGAGGAGATCGAGCGCGGGGACGTCGGTGTCGGCATATTGGCCGAGGAGGAGGGTCTGGTGGTGGGGTTTCTGCTGGGCATGGCGGTGGTCCATGAACTCCATCTGCATAACCTCGCGGTACATCCCGACTATCGGGGGAAAGGCGTGGGAAAGGGGCTCCTGGAAGCCGCCGACAACTATTGCCGCAGTCATGATCTGCAACGCATACTCCTGGAAGTCAGGCAGGATAACGAAATCGCTCAGCGGCTCTACCTAAGCCGGGGCTACGTGGCGGTAGGAACCCGAAAGGGATATTATGGTCCTGGCCGGGATGGCTCCCTGTATACCAAAGAGTTGGAGCCGGAATAGGTGGCCGCTTGGTTTCGTCGTAGTGCCAGAAAGATCTTATCCACCGAGAAAAAAGATCTAAAGGAAGATCTTTGGACGAAGTGTCCAAGTTGTGGTGAGTATCTCTACCGTCTGGAATTAGAGCGATCCCAGTCGGTCTGTCCGACCTGTTCCCACCATTTCAGCATTAACTGCCGAAAGTACCTGGAACTGCTGCTGGACGGCGAGTCCAGTATAACCGAATTGAATGCCGGTCTCTCATCCGTCGATCCCTTGGAGTTTGTAGGGCGCAAGAAGTACATTGAACAGTTGACGGCGGCCAAAGAGAAGACGGGCCTGACGGAGGCGGTTATTACGGTAGCGGCGACCATTGAAAGTTACCCCATCGTTTTGGCGGTCATGGATTTCGCCTTTATCGGTGGCAGCATGGGATCAGTGGTAGGCGAAAAGATTTCCCGGGCCATAGACTATGCCCGGGCGCGACATTATCCACTGGCAATAATATCGGCTTCCGGCGGCGCGCGGATGCAGGAGGGGGTCTTGAGTCTCATGCAGATGGTGAAGACGAGCGCCAAGCTCAGCCTGTTCGCCAAATCGGGGGGATTGTACATTTCCATTCTCACCGATCCAACCACCGGGGGGGTGACGGCCAGCTATGCCATGCTGGGGGACATCATCCTGGCCGAACCGGGCGCTCTCATCGGGTTTGCCGGTGCTCGGGTCATCAAGCAGACCATCGGGCAAGACCTGCCTGAGGGGTTCCAGCGAGCGGAATTCCTGCTGGAGAAGGGGTTTATCGACACGATTGTCCATCGTAAGGACTTGAAGGCCACCCTGGTCCATCTGATCGATTTTTTTGGCTATTCGAAAGGGTCACCCATAGGGGACCCGGCGAGCCCCTCGGGATGAGCAAACCACTCATTCTCATCAGTAACGACGACGGCATTCAGGCGGCAGGCCTGAAAGCCCTGTGTGAGGCCATGCTGCCATTGGGCGAAGTGGTGGTGATGGCCCCCGATGTGGAGCGCAGCGCCGTGGGACATGCCATCACGCTCTCCGACTCGTTGAGGATCATGGACGTGGACCTGGGGTTGGACGGCGTCACGGCCCAATCCTGCTCGGGGACCCCGGCCGATTGCGTCAAACTGGCTATCCTGGCCGTCCTTCCCCGGCGACCCGACCTGGTGGTATCCGGCATTAACCACGGCAGCAATACGGGGATCAATGTCATTTACTCCGGCACGGTTTCCGCCGCCACCGAAGGGTCGATTTTGGGCATTCCCAGTGTGGCGTTTTCCATCGACAGCTGGGAACCTTCCGATTTCGGTCCGGCCAAGGCCATCGCCCGGCAGGTGGCCCGCCGGGTGCTGGACAAGGGACTGCCGGGGGGCACACTGCTGAATGTGAACATTCCCAGTCAGCTGACTGCGAATGTTGCCGCCGAGGGCCTTGAAGGCCGGGGCTATCATCTGACGGTGCACGGTAAGTCCGACTGGCAGGATTACTTTGACCGCCGGACCGACCCGCATAACCGGACGTACTACCGGTTAAACGGTCGCAAACGGGAGATGGAAGAATCGGTCAACACCGATGAGGAAAGCTTAAAAGCCGGCAAGGTCAGCATCACTCCCCTGCACTACGATCTTACCGATTACAAATTCTTCGAAGATCTCGCCCAGTGGGATCTCTTTCAGCCCGTATGACCGCCCGGCAAACGGTGGCAATCCTTGACTTCGGCTCCCAGTATACGAGGGTCATCGCTCGCCGGATCAGGGAGCACCAGGTCTATTCCGAGGTGTTCCCCCACGACACCCCGGCTGAACAGCTGACCGGGGATCATATCGTGGCCATCATCCTTTCGGGTGGCCCCGCCTCGGTGTTCGGTGATGACGCGCCCAAACTTGATCCCGGAATATTGCAGCTGGGCAAACCGATCCTGGGCATCTGCTACGGTCTGCAGGCGCTCCTGCAGTTGATGGGAGGCAAAGTCAGCTCCGATGGCACGGGCGAATATGGCCAGGCAATGGTGGCGATACAGAGCACCAGTGACCTATTCCACGGGCTATCCGGCCACGTCCCGGTCTGGATGAGCCACGGCGACCGGGTGGAGCACATCTCCCCGGAATGGGAAGTCCTCGGACGGTCGGAGAATGATGTCATCGCAGCGGTGCGGCATAAGGAGCTGCCGATCTTCGGCACCCAGTTCCACCCGGAGGTCGAGCATACACCCGATGGGGGGACCATGCTGGCCAATTTCCTCTTTCATATCGCCGGGGCCCAGCCGGATTGGACCGCCACCCACCAGGCGGTGGAGCTTACCGAGCGCATCCGTGGAGCGGTTGGCACGGGCCGGGTGTTGTGCGCCATCTCGGGCGGGGTGGACAGTTCGGTGGTGGCGACCCTCCTCACTCGGGCCCTGGGGGAGCAGGTGGTATGCGTGTTCATCGACCACGGCCTCCTGCGAAAAAATGAGGGCGATGAGGTGGTGACTTTCCTTGAATCGGGGTTGGGCCTGAAGGTCAATCGCTTTGACTATGCCCACCGGTTCCTCGATCAACTGAAAGGGGTGACCGATCCTGAGAAGAAGCGCAAGATAATCGGCCGGGAGTTTATCCTGGCCTTCGAGGAGGTGGCCCGTCAGGCGGCCCCCATCGATTTTCTGGCCCAGGGGACCCTCTACCCGGACGTCATCGAGTCCGGGGGCGTGGGGGGCGCGTCCCGGAACATCAAGTCCCACCATAACGTGGGTGGTCTGCCAGAAAACATGAAGTTGAAGCTGCTGGAGCCGCTCCGGGAGCTGTTTAAGGACGAGGTTCGCAACCTGGGCCGCGAGTTGGGGATGCCGGAGGATATTCTCCAGCGCCACCCCTTCCCTGGGCCGGGACTGGCGGTGCGCATCATGGGGGAAGTCACGCCGGAGCGGGTGCAGGTGCTGCAGGAGGCGGACAGTATCTACCTGGAAATCCTCAAACAGACCGGTGAATACGAGCGCATCTGGCAGGCCTTTGCCGTGTTGGTGCCGGTGAAGACCGTAGGGGTCATGGGGGACCAGCGGACTTACGACGAACTGGTGGTGCTGAGGGCCGTCACCAGCAGCGATGGCATGACCGCCGACTGGTACCGGATGCCGCCGGAGGTGTTGAGCCTCTGCTCGAGCCGCATCATCAACGAGGTCGACGGGATCAACCGGGTGGTCTATGACGTGACCTCCAAGCCGCCGGGCACCATCGAGTGGGAATAGAACGGCTCGGGCTTTGGCGGGTCATCGCCGTTTGATTAAGTCGCCACACACCGTATCCGGGGGGGCTGACCGGGATGATTCGGGGCCGCTCCTGGCGGGTCAGACGGGCTGGTTCGATTTCTCCACCCTGTGGCCCGGGGCGCCGGTAAAGGCTGTTTTGAGTCAGCGGGAGGCTCCATCCGTCCCGGCGCCTTTGTCCGAGCACCGGGAGGATTTGGCGCACCAACTCGGGCTGGCGCTTAAGACCATTGCCGCGCCCCATCAGGTCCACGGGCACCGGGTGGAGTGGGCCCGGCCCGGCCAGCTGCATGGCGAGACGGACGGCCTGTTTACCGATGATGAGCAGGTGGTCTTGACCCTCCAGGTGGCCGATTGCGCCCCGATTTATTTTTATCACCGGCCATCCCGCCTGCGGGGGTTGGTCCACGCCGGTTGGCGGGGGGTCGGGGCGGGTGTGGTCACGGCCAGCACCGATTTTATGCAGGCTCAGGGAGTGGCCCTCGACCAGGTGGAGGTTATCATCGGTCCCGCCATCGAAAGGTCCTGCTACGAGGTGGGTCCCGAGGTGGTGGAGCCATTTCCCCCTACTGTCTGGCGGCCCCATTCAGCTGGGAAATTTCAATTGGACCTGGTGGCGGCCATCAGGGAGCAACTGACCGGGGCTGGCGTGCTAGCGGGCAAGGTCACCGGTGTGGATGTGTGCACACGCTGCGATTCACGGTGCCACAGCTACCGCCGGGACGGTCAACAGGCGGGCCGTATGATCGCTTACTTCTACAAACAAAATTCGTCATGAGAGTATGGATACTTTAAGTACGCTCCTGTTAGGCGTTTTGCAGGGAGCCACGGAATTTCTCCCCATCAGCAGTTCGGCCCACCTGGTGATCGCCCAGACCTTGCTGAAGATCCAGCACCCCGGACTGATGGTGGAGATCGTCCTGCACCTGGGCACCCTGGTCAGCGTGCTCGCCTATTTCCGCCGGGACCTGTGGCAACTGGCCCAGGGTTCCCTGCTCCGGGGCCGTGTGGGGGCGGCGGTTCGGAGGGAAGTGGGCTATCTGGGGCTGGCAACGGTGCCCGCCGTGGTGGTGGCCCTAGCCCTGGGGGATAAGGTCGAGGCGGCCTTTGAAGATGTCCGGTTCAGCGGCATGATGCTGTTGGTTACGACAGCGGTGCTGGTCCTCAGCCGCTGGGCCACCCGCCGGGAGGGTGCCCGGCTGACCTGGGGCATCGCCCTGGTGATCGGTCTGGCCCAGGCCCTGGCGATCCTGCCGGGCATTTCCCGATCAGGCATGACCATCGTCACCGGTTTGTGGCTGGGACTCAAGCCGGAAGGGGCGGCGCGGTTCTCGTTCCTCATGGCGATTCCTGCTATTCTGGGCGCCGGGATTTTTCAACTGCTCGACTTAATCCACGGGCCAACCGTTCCGGTGACGGGCCTGGTGCTGGGATTTCTGGCCGCCGCCCTGGTGGGATACGGGATGATCGCCTGGCTCATGGATATTCTTCGCCGGGGACGGCTGCACCTGTTCGCCGGATATACCCTCTTGGCCGGTCTCATGGTTATTTTTTGGTGGTGATTTAACCCTCAAGAGATGGAGCTGCCATGCTGAACCCTGTTGGCATCGGGTTCGTGGTCTACCTGGTCATAATTTTTGCGGTAGGTGTGTCCACGGCCCGGCTCAACAAGACCCTGCCCGACTTCCTGCTGGCCGGCCGCCGCCTCGGCCCCTGGGTGGTGGCGTTCTCCGAAAGGGCCTCCGGTGAGAGTGGCTGGATGCTCCTGGGCCTTACGGGCCTGGCCTATGCCTCGGGTCTCGGCGATCCCAGCGGCACGCGGCTTGAGCCTGCCTTCTGGACCGCCATGGGGGGGATCGCCGGGATCACGGCCTCCTGGCTGCTGGTGGCCAAACGGCTCAGAAGCGAAACCGAACGTCTGGGCGCCCTGACGCTGCCCCGTTTTTTCGAGCTGCGCTTCAGGGGACACGACCCGACTATCCGTCTGGCAGCCACCGGTATCATCGCGTTCTGCTTCACCTTCTATATTGCCGCCCAATTCGATGCCGCCGGGAAGTCCCTTGAGCAGACCTTTGGGTGGAGTCACCTCACCGGTGTGTGGGTCGGGGCGGCCATCATTGTCATCTATACGCTCATGGGGGGCTTTTTTGCGGTGGCCTGGACCGACTTCATCCAGGGGTGGATCATGCTTCTGGCCCTGGTGCTGCTCCCCCTGGTGGCTCTCACTCACGTTGGGGGCTGGAGCGGCCTGGTCCAGCGGGTCGGGGCCATTGACCCCCAACTGCTCACCTTGAGCGGAGGGCGCAGCGGTTGGACACTGGTGGCGGGCGTACTGGGCGGGTTCGGTGTCGGCCTGGGCTATGTGGGACAGCCCCACCTCCATATGCGTTATATGAGCCTGCGCTCGACCGCCGATGTCCCCCTGGCCCGCAGCATTGCCCTGGTCTGGGCTGTGCTGGCCTATGGGGGGGCGGTTTTGATGGGCCTGGTAGCCCTGGCCTACTTTGGGAGCGGGGCCTTTACCGATCCTGAGATGATGATGCCGGCCCTGGCCCTGGCCATCTTTCCGGCGTGGTTTGCCGGTATCCTGATCAGTGGCGCCCTGGCGGCCATGATGTCCACCGCCGATTCCCAGCTGCTGGTGACGACCTCAGCCGTGGCCGAGGATATCTATCACCAGAGCATGAATCCGGAGGCCGATCAACGACGGCTGGTCCTGATTTCAAGGCTGGCCACCATCGTCATTGGTCTGCTGGCCATCAGCCTGGCCCAATTGCCCCGGTCCATCTTCGATAAGGTCCTGTTTGCCTGGGGCGGTTTGGGCGCCGCCTTCGGCCCGGCCCTGGTCCTGACCCTCTGGTGGTCCCGGACCACCCGCAACGGTGTCCTGGCGGGCATGCTGGCAGGATTCGCGACCGTGATCATCTGGGACAATATCCCCTGGGGCAGTCATCTATATTCGCTGGTCCCCGGCTTTGCGGTGGCCCTGGTGGTGGTGGTGGCGGTGAGCCTGCGTGAACCCGATGGCGGGAACGACTGAGCATGGCCAGTTACGGTGATATATTGCGGCAGGTCAAGATGGGGCAGATCGTGCCGGTCTACCTTCTGGCGGGGAGAGATACTTTCCTGGAAGACTATTTCGTTAGGGAGATTGTGGAACAATTTCTGCCACCCGGCTCAAAAAAAATGACCTATTCACTGGACGATAACCGGGCCGAGGAGGTGCTGGCGGAGCTCAACGCCTTCAACCTGTTCCAAAGCCGTCAAGTGCTGGTGGTTCGTCAGGCTCAGCGATTTGCCGGCACCGCTCGCGAAGAGCTGTTGACCTATGCTGGCGCCCCAAACCCTGACAAATGCCTGCTGCTGGTTATGGAAGATTATCAGCCGGGCAAGGGGTTGCAGAAGCAACTGGGGAAAGTGGTCCCGGTAGTGGATACCCGCCCTCCCTTCCCGGACAAGATTCGCTCCTGGGCCAACTACCATGCCGGATTGAAGGGTCACGCCCTGGAACCGGAGGCCCTCGATGAGCTGATGGCCCTGGCTGGCGATTCAGTCGGTCACGTGGTGAGCGAGCTGGAAAAAATATTCAGCCAGTTGGATGCCGGAGACGGGGTCAGCCAGGAAATGGTTCAAAGCCAGGTCGGCTCTGAAAAGTCATTCCAGCTGTGGCGGCTCCAGGAGGCCCTGGCCCTGCGGGATACGGGCTACTCCCTGAGGATCCTGGTATCACTTTTGGAGTACGGCGCCCAGCCGACCCAGATCATTGGAGGACTGACGGCCCTGTTCAGCCAGTTATTGTTTATCCAAAGCCGGACGACCGATGATCGGGTCTATACGGGGCTGAATAAACCGGTGCTATCAAAAATGGGCCGCATGGGCCAGCTGTATACGCCGGCGGAAACGGCCCTGATATTGAGACGATTGCTGGCCGCCGATGTGAAACTTAAATCGTCCAATGTAGCGCCGAATTCGGTGTTGATCCCGCTGGTGGCGGGTATGAGCAAGCGGAACCTGTGACCAGCCACGAGTTCACCGATGAGGAATTGATGGCCCAATTCCAGGGGGGCAACGAGTATGCCTATCTGGACCTGGTAAAGCGGTTCAAGGATCGTCTGTTTACTTTCATTTACCGGTTCGTGAACGATGAGGGTCTGGCTGAAGATCTGGTACAGGACACACTGGTGAAGGTCTATACTCACCGGCACTCGTACCGGGAGATCGCCCGGTTCTCAACCTGGATCTATACGATCGCCGGCAATCTGGCTCGGACGGAATTGCGCAAGCGGAAGCGGCGAGCCACCTTCAGCATTAGTTCCCTGGGGTCGGGTAAACGGGAGTATGAATTTCCATCCACAGACTATACACCGGCCGCAGACCTGGAGGGCAAACAGACCGAGCAGTACATCCGTATGGCCCTGGCTAAACTGCCGTTGCATTTTCGTACTGTCGTCATCTTGCGAGATGTGCAGGAACTTTCCTATGAAGAAATCAGTAAAATCATGAAAATCCCTCTTGGGACAGTGAAATCCCGGGTCAACCGTGCACGATTGAGACTGCAGGAATTACTTTCGAAGCTTGACATCAATAGGAGGCAGTAAGTCTGGATGAATTGTTCTCAGTTTCGTTTTAAAATATCATTGGATTTGGATCGGGAACTTTCTTTCGCCGAGCAAAAAATATTCAGCCAGCATGACGAGGAATGCTCCGATTGTGCTGAGTTGTTGGCTGAGATAAAAAAGATGAAATTGGCCTTGAAACAGGGCATTGCAGTATCTATCTCACCAGATTTTTTATCTCGGCTCCAGGAGCGCCTTCGATCGGAGGTAGATCGAAAGCCTGTCTGGTGGCGGCGGTTAACGGTGCCACAGCGCTTCGGCTTCTCACCGGTTTCACTCGGAGGGATGGTGGCGGCGGCCCTGGCGGTGCTGGTCCTTGGCGTGAGCCTTTTTCAGCACGAATCAGCGCCCCTGGTTGACCCGCCTCAAAGTGCTGTTCAGACCGGTCAGCCAGCCATGCTAACGCCCAATGTTCAGGCCGTGAATCCAGCCTTCACCCCGTTGCTCACCACCTTGCCCGCTGACACCATCTCGAACCGTCGAGATAGTTCCCGGCGCGATTTTTCACGTCGGATCAAATTTGTGAATCAGAGCAAGTAGACATAATTATTAGTGTTCCTTCTGTAAGTTTCAAAAGCTTAAACTTCCTCTAAATAATCAAGTGGTGCAGCAGGTGAGGTGAGTTCCTTTCCTGGTAAGCGTAGCGCTATTTGAGCCCGTGACACAATTGATAGCATGAACATATGATCACGATGATGCCTACTGATTCCGAGTCCCCAGGTCTTCGTGTCGCCCATTCATTACGCGAGGTGTCGGCCCTTTTGAACAATTCTCTGTTGGGTGGGTCTGCTGCGATCTACCTGTGTACTGATGATAAGCGTAAACTTGTCATTGCCCCCAAAAGTGCGGCTAACCAGCGATTTGTGAGATCAGTCAAGACTGATGCATTTTCTAACTTGATGTTGGTTGCTGAAAAGGGAGCTGAGGCCAAAGCCTCGATCCTTTCATCCCATGACTTGTCACTCCTGTTGGCCGGCGGTAAGGGCCGGACGGATAGCCTACCGGCTTCCGAGCGGCCTGTGGTTATGGCGCGGCCTTTGATCTCCGGGGAAAATCTACTTGGGCTGTTGGTGATGCATGTTGGCCCGCAGCCGATCGACCATGAACAGGCCCTTAAGAATCTTGAAGGGATTGCTCTGATCATCCAGCAGACTTTGGCTCAGGAATCCGAACTCAATGCTCTGCAAGCCCAGAAAGCATTCCTTTCCCAACTGGTACAGAAGGCTGAGGATATTGATATTACCTCCACACCGGATGTCATGATCAAAAGCGTTGTCCAATTGGTGAAGGGGGTATTGACATTTGATCGGCTGACCATTTCAAGCCCGTACAGCCAGGTTCATGAGGGTTTGGAGATAGGCTGGGTAGAGGGCTTGGAGGAGAAGTACACCGCCGGATACAGGTACCTTTCAAAGGGTGTTTGTCATGGTGCAGTGTTCAGCAAAATCAAGGGCTTGAAGATTGACAATTTTAAGGCGTCCAAATTCAAGGGCCGGTTCGAGGCAGGCGACTTTGAACAGACGAACTTAAAGTCGTTTTTGGGTGTTCCGATTATGGCGGCTGGTACTCCCCAGGGTGTACTGGCCCTAGAAAGTCTCGAGGTTGACCACTATAATCTGTTGGACCTGGACGTTCTCAGGGCCATCATCCAGGTGTTCGGTCCCGCCATTTGCTGGTCGAAAAGATACCAGGAAGTCCATGCCATGGCCACGGTGGATGGCTTGACCCAACTGTTAAATCATAAGTCGTTTATGCAACGGCTGTCGGAGGAGCTGGAACGGGATACCCGTTACGGTGAGAGCATGACTCTCCTGATGCTTGATTTAGACCATTTCAAGCAGGTCAACGATCAACATGGCCATCAGTACGGCGATTATGTTCTTCGGCAAACTGCCCAGCTCATTCGTTCGAGCATACGGAAAGCCGATATTGCCGGCCGCATAGGCGGGGAGGAGTTTGCCGTGATCGTCATCAATGCCAGTAGACAAACCGGCCGGTCAACGGCCGATAGGATTAAACATTCCATTGCAGACCACCCCTTCAGTCTTGACGGCGTGGAGAGTAGAGTCACGATCAGTATTGGCATGTCAGAATACCCCCGAGATGGTAAGCATATGAAGGCCATCCTCAAAAAGGCCGATGAAGCCATGTACCGGGTCAAGGAGGCGGGGGGCAATGATGTGGTTTCCTATTCACGGTCAAGTAGTAAAATTAGAAAGGATGCATAATGGGAAAGGCGCAAAAGTCTTTTGCGGATAAGGCCAAAAAAATGGGTAGCACTCAGACCGAAACCCGACAAGTCAGGGTCATCAGGAGCGTGAAGGATCCTAAAACGGGTGTGGTCAAGTTTTTTGACCGTATGGAGACCGTAGTTGATAAAGGCCAGCTAGATCAGCATCTGAGTGAATTGGTACAGGCGGAGAGTTAAGACCGCGCCGGGCATCCAGCCTTACCGGGGAGCTACCCTATGGACGGATAGCTCCCCCCAGACAGGCCCAAGGACCCCGTATCATCCCGGGTGGGATGTGAAAGACCCGGATCGATGACGAGAACGGGAACCTGTTTTAGGGGGCCTGATAGGCACCCACCTCAGTGCGTCCCAATTGGATCAGTGATACGCCCCAGGTAGAGTGGCTCCGCCCCCCTCGAATTGACCAGGGTCCTGGGCTGTTAGCATCGTCCCGGTTGGGGGGGCTCATTCGGACTTCACCTGAAGGTAGCCCAGGTTCCAGTTCGCCACCAATCTCTAGTAAATGCCTTAAGCAGCGGTGTAAGTTACTCCCCATGCTCAAAGATGCTGCCCCATCAAAATATGGAAGCCTGAATGTCTGACCGGCACCTATTCACTTCTGAATCGGTCACCGAAGGTCATCCCGATAAAATATGTGACCAAATTTCCGATGCCATCTTAGACAGCATTCTGGTGGACGATATCAACTGCCGAGTGGCTTGCGAGACCCTGGTCACCACCGGTTTGATCCTGGTATCCGGGGAGATCACCACCAGCACTTACGTGGATATCCCCAGTATCGTCCGCAAGACGCTCGCCGAGATCGGGTATACCCGCGCGTCCTACGGTATCAGTGCGACCAAGGCGGCGGTCCTCACCAGTATTGACGAACAGAGCCCAGAAATATCCCAGGGCGTCGATGAGTCGCCGGATCATGAGCAAGGCGCTGGCGATCAAGGTCTCATGTTCGGATTCGCTTGCGATGAGACCCCCGAACTGATGCCCCTACCGATCCAATTGGCTCAGCGCCTCACCAAGCGCCTGGCCGAATTACGCAAGTCTGAAGCGCTCCCGTGGCTGAGGCCCGATGGCAAGTCCCAGGTAACCGTCGAATACGAGGGTGATCGGCCGGTGGCCGTACGCAAGGTGGTGGTAGCCACCCAGCATGACGATCTGAGCGATGCCTATCCCGATGTACGCAATGAGCACGAATTCATTACGAGGGAGGTGGTGGATCAGATCATACTCCCGGTTCTGGTGAGCAGTGGTGTTGACTTCGATGAAAACTTCATTGTCAACGGTACAGGCCGGTTTGTTCTGGGGGGCCCTCAAGCCGATACGGGGCTGACCGGGCGCAAAATCATTGTGGATACCTACGGCGGTTACGCCCGTCACGGCGGTGGCGCTTTTTCAGGGAAGGACCCTTCCAAGGTCGATCGCAGTGCGGCGTACATGGCGCGGTACATCGCTAAGAACATCGTCGGCGCCGGTCTCGCCAGGCGGTGTGAGATACAGTTGGCCTACAGCATCGGTGTGGCGGAACCGATCTCAATCAATGTGGATACTTTCGGGACGGGGGAGTTGAAGGACGCAGAGCTGGCGAAAATCGTCAAGCAGGAATTTCCCACCAAACCCAGAGCCATTATCGAACACCTGGACCTGTTACGTCCGATTTACCGCAAGACGGCCGCTTACGGGCACTTTGGCCGTGAGGACGAGGATTTCACCTGGGAACGCCTTGATAAAGTGGTAGATCTATCCGGCTTCCTGAAAGAAAGGGAGCTGCAGGCAGTATCCCCATAAGATTTCTCGTTTCAGGAGCCTGGTTTATTTTCCCGACACGTGCCACGGCGCACAAGAATTTATTTGCTTTTCCCTTAATCTTTCCTATGTTCCCCCACTTTCAGAGTGTTTTCACAGCCTAATGGCGAGCAGTTCACCTGGAGCATGACCAAGCGCAGATTTTATAGGACCTGGATGAGGGGCGGGATACCCGGCCTGGTTTTTGCCGTGGTGCTGCTGGTGGGGGCGTGCGACTTCCAGCTGTTGGAGCCCTTGGAGGTGCCGCGTTGGGGCATCTCCCTGACCATACCGCTCATCAATACATCGTACCCCCTTATAGATGTGGTGGACAGTTCCACTATCTTCCACGACACCACGACCCAGGAGTTGCGGATCGAGTTCCGTGGTAACCTGGATACGACCACCATCGATTCGAGTTTTTTGGAGGTCTCCCTGCCTGCTGCGGCCACACCGCCGCCGATCAACGAGTCGGTGAACGCGCCCAACGCCGCCGATTTTTTTGTCGTTTTGGCCGAGACCGTTTCAGTGACCATCAGTTTGGAAGATTTGCTTACCGATGCCGGTTTTCCTTTGCCTGCGACTCTGCCAGTCGGATTTGACATTAATATACCCCAGTTTAATTGGAATGCCGTTGCTGCCGATCCGATCGACCAGCAGGAAGGCCCCTTCCAAATCATTGATACCACCGCCCTGGTGGCCGGCAACGACTTTATCAAGCGGTTCAGGTATGTGCAGCTGTCGGATACAGCTCTTTCCAGTCGTTTTTATACGAATGTGATCAGTGTCGATTTTCCAGAGAACATCGATACGGTGGCCATATCGTTGGACGCCAGCCCCCTTGCGGTGGAACACCTGACGACAGCCCTGGCCCCTAACACAAGTGATGCTCAGACCACCGATCTGGCCTCGGCCCAATTGGGCAGCGAGATGGCTATTGGCATCCACATTGTGCTTCCACAGGTAGGACCTGCCGGGACAACCATTCTGGCGAATACCGACCCCAGTATCACCCTGGAGGTGATCCTCGAGATCGGCGGGGTGGACAGCCTGGCCATCACCACGGCCCGGACGTCGCTGCTTCCCAGCCCCCCTGATCCTCTGCCTCTGCCTGCCGACATTGAGATTATCGAAGGGGTGCTGCGTTCATCCGTCATCGCGCCTATCAACCAGATCAACCTGTCCGGCCTGGGAATCAGCCTGCCCTTCGATATCCTGTTCCAACTCACATTTCCCAATTTCGCATCGAGTGCTGCCAAGACTGACAGCCTGACCTTCGGGCCGTTTACCCTTCAGAAGGGTCAGCCCCTGATCAATCAGAACACCTCGATTGCCGGCTACACCTTTTACAACCCGGGTGGCGGGGGACCGCTCACCGAGTTTGAATACGAGCTGGTGGTGGAAATCCTGGAGAAGGATGTTGTATTGCCGCTGGACGGATCTCCCCTGGGGAGTTTCCTGGTTGAATTTGGGTTCGGCGACGGGGATGGGGATGGCCGGGGTGACCTGCACTTTGAGTCCATTACCGGGAACTTTTTCCTGGAGTTTCCCACCGTGCCCACCACCATCAACGACATCCCCACCGGCTTTGCGGGCTTTCAGTTCGGGCGATTGAGCCTCAGCCTCCTGTTGCTCAACGAGATCGAACTGCCGGTGAGCCTCAACCTGGATTTCACGGGCAGCACCTTCGAAGGTGACAGCGTTTCGGTGCCGGTGATTGCCGATGTCAACTACCCCGGCGCGCCCGGCGCCCCTGCCGCCAACGGCGATACGGCCTATACCCTCATTATCATGGACGGGAATTCGGTGCGTACCTATTGGCTCCCTCAGGGCGCCCGGGATACGACCGATGCCTGGTATAGTGCCACCACCCCCAATTCCGGTGGCAGCATTGTCGACGTGCTGAATCTGTCGCCCGACATCCTTTCCGTGGGCGGATCAGCCGTTATTCAAGGCGAGGGGGTGGTGGAGGCCGGTAAAGGCGTCTGGGGCGAATTTGAACTGATCGCGCCGTTTGCATTTATCCTGCCTCAGGACGTGACGTTCCTCCCAGTGAATAACATTCCGCTGAAGCCCATGGACGAGGGTACCCGCACCCAGATCAAGACGGCGTTGATTTCGGCCAGTCTCACCTCCCGGGTCATCATGAATTTCCCCCTGGGGGGCAACATCTCCCTGCTCATCTCGGACACCACGTTATTCACCCTGGCCCTTGACAAACTCGATTCCGTCGATGCCGGCATCCCGACCCGGGCCAGGAACGGCGACACGACCTACTATGACAATATTTCCGATGTATTGGCAGCCGACTCCATTTTCAATATCCAGGGCATCGCCTACTACCCCGAGGAGACAGGCGGTCTATCATCCTCAGTACCGGGGACCCGAGCCCGGCGGGTGGAATTCTTCACAACCACGGGCGACACCTTCTGGATTGGTCGTCTGTTTGAAATGGAACTCCCAGCGCCCAAAGCCACGGATGCGTTGGGTTATGTCACCGAGGCGGGTGATACCACCCAGGTGATTGCCATGGACGCCGAACAGGTAGGATGGATCGCCGCAGACCAGACCCTGTATATGAAGCCCCTCATCACCTTCTATAACACCCCTGATGTGCGGACGATCCAGGCCACCAACACCATTGATTTTATCGCCTACATGAGCTTTAATCTGACCAGTGATATCATTACCGAAGTGGAGCCGCTGGATACCGTTATCACGGCCACCGCTCCAACCGATACGACGGTAGCCGTCGGCGATACCCTCACCATCGATCTGGACCTGGTCATTGTACACGAGACCCTGGACATTACCGATGTTGAGAATCTGGATCTGTCGGCCACCTCCGGCCATCCCGGCATTGTCGCCATCGGGCGGATATTCAGCGATGGGGCCACCCGGAAGCTGGAACTCAAGGGGATCAGGCGGGGCACCGCGCAGGTTACCATCACCGCCGATGACGGCGAAACCACCCCCGTATCCGTTCCCTTTTACGTAACGGTGGTGCCATGACCCTGACAACGAAATCCTCGATGGGGAGCAGGCCGTATGAGGCCGTCCTGATGCTACTGGCCGGTCTGGGTTGGCTGGGAGCCCAGGGTCCGACCCCTGACCCCCGGGCCCTGGGTATGGCCGGAGCTGTCACCAGCATCGTTGAAGGGATTCACGTCGTGGGCTATAATCCGGCCCGGTTGGCCTATTCCCCTGAGGGCCTCAGCATGAACCTGGGGGGTATCACCCTGGGGTTGGTGAACAACTTCCTTTCGGTCAGCAACTACAACCGGTTCAACGGCGCCGACTTTATCGATACTACCGCCAGCGAATACGAGGATAAGCAAAAGTTTCTGGATGATATCCCCAGGGAGGGTATTCGTTTCAAGACCAGCATGCACCTGCCGATACCTATCCTGAACTGGGCACGAGGCACCACGGCATTTTCGAGTGAGGTGGTGGTCTTTGGCGACATGGGCCTGCCCAAGGCCCTGGTCCTGCTGTTGATGGAAGGCAATCCCATTGGCCAGGAGCTTGATCTGGCCCTTGAGAACGAAGTGATCGGGGCGGCCGAATGGGGTTTCAGCTTTTCCGTTCCCCTGGAGAATGTGGCCTTTGGCTTTACCCTGAAATATTTGCAGGGGCTGTTCTACCTGGGCGTGGATCCCGATACCAGTTTTGGCTACCTCCGCACGGAAGCGACCGGATTGCAAGGTGAGGGGCGGTATCTCATTCGGCAGGCCGTGGGGGGCAGCGGCTTGGGCCTTGATCTGGGTTTTGCCACCCGAGAGATAGACGGGTTCCAAATGGGGATTTCTCTGATCAATGCCCTGGGGAGTATCCGTTGGCATGGGCCGTCGATCACCAAAGATATCATGGGTGATTTCCTGCAGGGCTTTATGCCCTGGCGAGAGAATGAGTATTATCTTTATACTTACAGTATCAAAGATGTGACCCTCGAACGGTTCCAGGAAGCGTCGACGGACAGTATATTCCAGAAAAAGGGCATCACGGTAGTGGAAACCGAAACAGGTCTGATACCGTCCGACAGTCTAACCAACAGCCAATTGAAGGAAATTAACCTCAGGCCGTTTGTTACCGACTACCCGGCTCTTTTCCGGCTGGGGATTTCCAAGCGTTTCGAGGGCGTAGGCACGGCATCGGTGGACCTGACCACCGGCTTCCAGGACCGCCTGTGGGCCTCGCGGGGCTGGCAGCTGGCAGTCGGCGTGGAGCTGTTCCCCACCCCGAGCTTCCCCATCCGCATGGGGTTGCGTTACGGCGGCCGGAACCAGCAGCAGTTGGGGATCGGGTTTGGCGTCCACCTGGGAGTCATCCATTTTGATGCCGCCATGGCCTTTCATAACGGTCTGTGGCTGCACACCACCAAGGGCCTGAGTCTAGCCCTGGGATTCACATTCGTTCGCTAGAAGGGCCGCCGGTGCGTGACCAATTCGCCAGACTCGGAAAGTTTGGGGATTAGCTCCGTTGCCGCAGGAGTAGAAACAGGCCCAGGCCTAAAAAGATGATATTGGGCAGCCAGACGGCCGGGAGTGGCTCAAGCACGCCCTTGTAGCCCAGGGATTGCCCCAGTTTAATGGCCACATAGTAGCCGAAGATCACAAAGATGCTCATACCGGCCCCGAAGGCCAGACCGGCTCGCGGGCGTCCCATACTGAGTGGCAGCCCGAAGAGCACCATGATCAGGCTGGTAAAGGCAAACGCCACCTTGAAGTGCATATTGACCTGCCAGCGGGTGGGGTCGATTCCGTTGCGGATAAGTTTGGCGATAAATGCTCTGAGTTCACCGTAGCGCATCTCCTCTGGGGTGACCGACATTTTCATCAGATCCAATGGGTTGATGGCCAGGGCAATCAGGGTATCCTGGCCTTGATGGGTGATCATGATGGTGTCCAGCTCGGTTTCGAACGAACGGACCACGAAGTCGATGCCCTGCCAGATCGTGTCCTGGTCGTTCCATTTAAGGAGGCGAAAGTCTATCCGCTCCACCAACCGGCCCTGGTCAAAGCGCTGGACATACACACCGTGGGCCTGCTGTTGGCGATAGTCAAACCGGTCGATGGCAATATGTTCACTAGGGGACTGCTGGAGGAAGATGTTTTGCTTCAAGACTTTGTGTTTTCGGCGATATTCTCGAGCCAGGTATTGGTTTTGCATCTCAGATTTGTGACGCATTCCGGCGGAAACCACCAGGTCGTCGAAAAAGAATGAGGCCATGCTGATGAAGAACCCGGCAACCAGGATGACTGCGCCGATCCGGCGGATAGAAAGGCCCGCCGCTTTCATGGCGGCAATCTCGTTCTTTTTATTGAGCATGCCCATGGAAAAAAAGGTGGCCAGCAGGGTAGCCATGGGCAGGCCGATACTCACAAACCAAGGCAGCGTGTAAAAGTAGTAGGCGACGACGGCCCGGCGCGGCATTTTTGCATCGATAAAGGTGTCCAGATTCTCGACGATGTCTACGACCAGGAAGATGATGACAAAAGTCAGGAGCGCATTCAAGAGAACGCCCAGGAAGCGGGTCAGGATGTATCGGTCCAGCAATTTCAACACGGCGGTAAAAGTACGAAACTTTTCGGCCCATCCTTACACCCCTTTCATCTTCACCATCGATTTTTCCAGAATAGTGTCGACCCGTGGGATTGTGAGCGACTTTGCAATCGGCGCCGCATGCCGATAAATTGCTGCCTATTATGAAACTACATAGGCTCATTGTCACTCTGGTCCTCATGGTTGGATTTCTCTCCCCTGCCGATGGGGGTCTGTCAGTACAGGCACCCACCACGGTCCTCAAAGGGGTCCCCTTTACCGTCACCGTGTCCGGGCCGGTAGGGACTGTGCTGGACCTGCGTCTGGGAGACCGATCCCTGGCCTATGGCAGGGTGAAATTCGACGGCGAAGTGACGCATATCCACGACGTTGTCGTGCCGGTGCTCGGTCAGGCGCGTCTGGAAGGCGTCGCCCCTCCCGGGACTGGTGTTGCCCAGCTATATGTCT
>JADFNF010000178.1 GCA_022563485.1 Fidelibacterota bacterium
CCCCTGGCACTGGACTTTCCCACTGTCGATGACGGGATTCGGGGCATGCTCTTCCTGGAGACGGTCATGGCCAGCGCTGGCAGCACCCAAAAATGGACTGAGCTGAAAAGTTGAGTTTGACCCTACCCAGCGCCTGACGGTGGGGCCAATGGGCTGAGGCGCGTTACAGCCCGGTCATATTCTCGTAGAATACCCTGTGATCAGGGGCCGGGGCTAGTCCTCGAGCAGGGCCAGGATGTGGGTGTAATCATCGTCGGTGTCGCAGTCCTCGAGGACCTCGTTGGTCCCAACGGGCACCGGGATGGTGTCTTCAATGTCCATCTGCCGAAGGAGTTTCCGGGCGCCCATGTCACCCTGGAGTGCAAGGAGCTCGGGGAACAACCTCCGCGGGAAAAATACCGGGTTACCCTGCTGGCCCCGATAGGTGGGGTAGACAATCTTTTCACCGCCCTGAGCTTCGAAGCAGTCCTTGAGGGCCTGCAGCGTCACGACCTTCAACAAAGGCATGTCTCCCAGCATAATCGCTACCCCCCTGGTTTCCGGGGGAAGGGCGGCGATACCGGCGCGCAGGGAACTGGAAAGGCCCTGCTCCCAGTGAGTGTTGGAGACGAACTGGACCTGGCGGCCAGCGAGGGCTTGGTGCAGTGCCGTTTCGTCATATCCGGATACCACCACCACTGGACGAAAGCCCCCGGCGGCAATGGTATCGACCACCGAAGCAATCATGGGTTTGCCATCGATGGTCATCAGCAACTTGTTCCCGTTATCCATTCGGCTGGAGCCTCCAGCGGCAAGGATAATGGCGCCTATTTTCATGGGATATTACCTCGTTTATGACTCGAGATGAGTGATCTCACCGGCCAACGATCAGGTCCTTCGCAGGTCCTGGGAACCGATAGGCAGGCGGCGTATCCGCTTGCCGGTGGCGGAAAAAATGGCGTTGGTTACCGCCGGCGCAATGGGCGGGGTCCCCGGCTCACCGATACCACCCGGAGACTCGGTGCTCGGTATAATAGTGACCTCTATCTCCGGCATTTCATCCATACGCAACATTTTGTAGTTGTGAAAGTTGGACTGCTGGACCTTGCCGTTCTTCAGGGTGATGGCGCCGTAAAGGGCGGCCGTAAGGCCGAAGACAATGCTGCCCTCCATCTGGGCTTGAACGGAATCAGGGTTGACCACCTGCCCGCAGTCCACGGCACAGACCACCCGATGAACCCGCACCTTACCGGCATTATCCACGGAGACTTCGGCCACCTGGGCGACAAATGAGCCGTTGGCTTTGTGAACCGCAATCCCTCGACTCCGGCCCTTGGGAGGTGGCTTATCCCAACCAGCCTTGGCCGCGGCCATTTCCAGCACGCCCCGATGCCGTGGATGATCTCCCAGCAGGTCCCGGCGGAAGGTGAAGGGGTCGGCTTTGGCGGCATGAGCCACCTCGTCGATGAACGACTCGGTGACAAAGGCGTTTTGTGAGTTGCCCACTGAGCGCCACCACCACAGGGGTACATCAATATCCACCACGACGTTATCGACCAGCAGGTTGGGGATGCCGTACGGCAGGTTGGCGGCCCCCTCAACGCTCGTGAAATCGATTTGATCCTTGGACCGGTTGGGATTGATACTTCTGAGCAGGGACGGCCCCACGATGCGGTGAGTCCAGGCCACCAGGCGGCGCTTGTTATCCAGACCGGCCTGGAAACGGTTGAGGTTGATGGGACGGTAAAACCCCCGCCGAAGGTCCTCTTCCCGGGTCCAGATTACTTTGACTGGAGCGCCCGCTGCTTTGGATATCTGTACCGCTTCGGCCACGAAGTCGGGATTGGAGCGCCGCCCGAATCCGCCGCCCGACTGTGTGGTGTGCACCACAACCGACTCCTTCGGCAAGCCAGTGATTCTGGCCGCTGCATCCTGTGCCCCCTGGGGATTCTGGGTGGGAGCCCATATCTCGCATTTTTGAGCCGTGACATGAGCGGTGCAGTTCATGGGCTCCATGGTGGCGTGGGCCAGATAGGGCACCTCGTAGACAGCTTCGATGGTTTGCCGGGCATTTGACAGGGCCTTTCGGGCGTCCCCCTGGTCCTTGGCCACCAACCCCTGCTCGCTCGCTTGCTCCACCAGCAGTCGCGCGATACTCTCGCTATCGAGTTGGCTGTTGGGGCCTTTCTCCCAGGTGATCTTCACGGCCTTGGCGGCGGCAAAGGCCGCCGACGTGTCCCGGGCCACAATGGCCAGCCCCCCGTCGATGGGAAATATTTTGACGACGCCATCAACGGTATTGGCCCGTGTATCATCGAAGCTGGACAGTTTCCCCTTGAAATAAGGGCAATGCACCACCGTGGCGGTGAGCATCCCCGGCAATTTCACATCGATGCCGAACATCGTCGTCCCGTTGACCTTGTCCGGGATGTCAAGCCGGGGAACCGGCGTGCCCAGGATGGTGTAGTCCTTGGAATCTTTGAGGACCACTTCCTTGGGGATCGCCAGCGTCGCCGCCTTCGCCGCCAACTCACCGTAGCCCAGCCGTTTGCCCGTCGGGCGGTGGATGACGGTTCCCTGCTCAACCCTGCAGGAACCGGGGGCCACGTTCCAGGTTTGGGCCGCCGCGGCGATAAGCATTTCACGAGCCGTCGCACCGGCCTTACGCAGGGGCAGCCACATGCTGCGAATACTGCTGCTCCCATAGGTGCCCATAGAGCCGTATCGCTCATGAGCGACGGGCGATTCGATCCTGATTTTGGACCAGTCGGCGCTCAACTCTTCAGCCACCAGCATCGGCAGGCCGGTGTGGATCCCCTGACCGATTTCCGATTTGGTGACGGTGACGGTAATCAGGCCCTTGGAATCAATGCTCAAAAAGGCGTTGGGGGTGAAGGTCTCGGCGTCCGGAGAGGCTTCCGCGCCTTTGAGGGGCAGGTGGAACCCGATAATCAGACCGGCACCGGCCTGGGCGGATACCTTGATAAAGTCACGGCGGCTGAGGGTGGTGGTGGTGCTCATGCTACACCTCCTGGGCCGCGCGATGAATGGCGCGACGTATCCGTTGGTAGGTGCCGCAGCGACAGATGTTGCCGGACATGGCCTGGTCAATATCCCCATCTGTCGGATGGGGGTTTTCTGCCAGGAGGACCGAGGCGGTCATGATCTGGCCCGACTGGCAATAGCCACATTGAGGCACCTGCTCGTCGATCCACGCCTGTTGCAGGGGCGTCAGACGTTCACTTGACAGTCCTTCAATGGTGGTGATCTCTTGCCCGGCAACCATGGAAACCGGGGTGGTGCAGGATCGAATGGCTTGGCCGTTTAAATGGACCGTGCAGGCGCCGCAGAGGGACATGCCACAGCCGAACTTGGTGCCTGTCAATTCCAGCGTGTCCCTGATGAACCAGAGCAGTTTCATCTTCGGGTCGACGTCCACGGTTCGTTCCTGGCCGTTTATCACGAAATTGATCCGGCTCAATTGACATCCTCCCAGGTTTCCGGTCCCATGCCTCGTCCGATTATTGACGGGTCAATTCTCAAATCCCCCGGTTGCCGGAGCAAGTATCCCATGAGGCTTGCCAACCCGGCCTACCCCCTACCCCTAATTTTTAAAGAAGATGTAGACGCGTGTTTGTTCTAAACACGGGGAATGCAAATATAAAACAGAATGTCACCTTATGCACTCCATTTTCAAAGGTCAGGCCCCGGCTCCATCGCGGGATAGGGGGTTGGCAGGACGCAATCGGCTGGAACGGGTTTAGTTTATCGCCGGAGTAAGTGAGGCCTCCAGAACAGCGGCTAGACTATCCAGATCATCATCGGTGTGAGCCGCTGAAATGAACGCCGCCTCGAACTGGGAGGGCGGCAGGTAGACGCCCCGCTCCAGGGCAAAGTGGAAGAATCGTCCAAATGCATCCGTGTCGCAGTCCATGACATCGGCGTAGCCTTCCACGGGGGTTGGTGAGAAAAACAGGGTGAACATGGAGCCGACCCGGTTCAGGGTCAGCGCCGCCCCGTGTTTTTGGATCACCTCCCGAATGCGCCCTTCAAGACGTTGGCCCTGTTCCTCCAGGGCGGTGTACAGCCCCTCATCGCACCGCTCCAGGGTGGCGATGCCGGCGGCCATAGCCAGGGGATTGCCCGACAAGGTCCCTGCTTGGTAGACCGGTCCCAAGGGGGCCACCTGCTCCATGATCTCTCTTCGGCCCCCATAGGCCCCCACGGGCAATCCGCCCCCGATGATCTTACCCAGTGTCGTCAGGTCAGGGGTGACGCCGTAGAGCCCCTGGGCCCCCTGGGGGTGGACCCGGAAACCGGTC
>JADFNF010000179.1 GCA_022563485.1 Fidelibacterota bacterium
TTCTGATTTTAAAAGATAACCAAAAGTCTCTCTTAATTAATCAGGTTATTTTGCCCGAATTGTTCTGACGGGATACAGTAGGGTGAGAGTGACAGAAGATCATTATGCAGGCTTGATCCAATCCCTCCAGGTGGATTATGCCCACCAGTTTGAGGCCACCTTGAATGACAGGTTGCAATTTGGAGACAAAACAGGACTTATCTGGAGTGGTCTCAGTAAACGAGGAGTTGGATAGTCCCCATCGAGAAACAGGGGGAAAAAGAGAGTGGACGCTACTGGACTCGAACCAGTGACCCCCGCCGTGTAAAGGCGATGCTCTAACCAGCTGAGCTAAGCGTCCCGGGACGAGGCCGAACTTAATTCGCTACGACATCTTCGGTAAGGACCTCGTCATCGACGACCGGCCGACGCCGTTCTTTCGACGCGCCGTCCTCACTGACCTCCGGGGGCCCCGTGACGGGGGGAATGCTCGGTTCGCTCTCAAGGGCAATGTCCAAAATCTGATTCATCCGCTTCACGAAGGTTATTTTCAAGTCTTTCTTAACCTTTTCCGGCACGTCTTCCATGTCCCGCTTGTTCTCAAAGGGGAGGATCACCTGCTTCAGGCCGGCCCGGTGGGCAGCGGTCAGTTTTTCCTTCACCCCGCCAATGGGCAGCACTCTTCCCCGGAGGGTGATCTCACCGGTCATGGCAATCCCCTCTTTCACGCGCCGGCCAGTAAGGAGGGAGACGATGGCAATGAGCATGCCCACCCCAGCAGACGGACCGTCCTTCGGGATGGCGCCCGCCGGAACATGGACGTGGGCGTCCCATGCTTTGTAGAAGTTGGGATCGATGCCCAGGTCCTCGGCGTGAGCCCTGACATAACTCCAGGCGGCCCGCACCGATTCCTTCATGACATCCCCCAGCTGGCCGGTGAGATGCAGCTGTCCACGACCGGGCATGCGCGAGGCTTCGATAAAGAGAATATCGCCGCCGGCGGCAGTCCACGCCAAACCGATGACAATACCCGGCTCGTTGGCCCGCTCGGCCACTTCCCAATAGTAGGTTTTCGGGCCGAGATAGTGGCCGACGGTCTTGCGATTCACCTTCACCGACGCTTCGCCTTTGCCTTCCACCACCTCGCGAGCCCGCTTCCGGCTGATGTTGGCAATTTCCCGCTCGAGGTTACGCACCCCCGCCTCCCGGGTGTAGGAGTGGATCACCTCCAGCAGGCCACTGTCCTGGAAGCTCAGTTGCTCCGGTGTCAGGCCGTTCTCCTTGACCTGCTTGGGCACCAGGAAATTCTTGGCAATATTGATTTTCTCATCATCGATGTAGCCGGTGAAATCGAGGATCTCCATCCGGTCCCTCAAGGGACCAGGTATTTGATCCTTGCGGTTGGCCGTGGCAATAAACATGACGTTGGACAGATCAAAATCGATTTCTAGATAATGGTCATTGAATGAGTAGTTCTGCTCCGGATCCAATACCTCCAGCAGGGCCGAACTGGGGTCGCCGCGAAAGTCCATGCCCAGTTTATCGATCTCATCGAGCATGAAGATGGGATTGTTGGTGCCGGCCTTTTTGAGTCCCTGAATGATCCGGCCAGGGAGGGCCCCAATGTAGGTGCGCCGATGCCCTCGGATCTCCGCCTCGTCACGGACACCGCCCAGGGAGATGCGGATGAACTCCCGTCCCATGGCCCGGGCAATGGAGCGGCCAATGGAGGTCTTACCGGTTCCCGGCGGACCGGCCAGACAGAGAATGGGGCCTTTAAGTTTGCCATCCCCCCCATTTTGGGCCTTGAGGTTGCGCACAGCCAGATACTCCAGGATGCGCTCTTTGGCCTTGTCCAGCCCATAATGGTCTTCATCCAGGATCTGCTGGGCGTTTTCCAGGTCGTTGTTGTCCTCAGTAGCCTTGCTCCAGGGCAGATCGGTCAGCCAATCAATGTAGGTGCGGGATACCGTGAACTCCGGTGACTGAGGAGGAATTCGACCCAGGCGCTCCAGCTCCTTCATCGCGACCTTTTCCGCCTCCTCGGACATCTTGGCGGCCTTGATCTTTTCCTCGAGCTCCTTCTGATCAATGGTCTGTTCATCTTCGCCCAGTTCCCGGCGGATGGCCTTGAGCTGCTCCCGAAGATAATATTCCCGCTGGGTCTTGGATATTTCGTCCTGCACCTCAGACTGTATTTTCTCGCCCAACTCGGTGCGTTGAATTTCCCGGTTCACAATAACGGTGGCCTTCTCCAACCGCTGCTTGATGTCCATCTCCTCCAAGATCTCCTGCTTCTCCTGGTTGGGGATGTTCATCATGGAGATGGCCCGGTCAGCTACCCGAGCCGGATCCTGGAGATTGGACAGCACCCCAGACTGCTCATCCGTCAGGTAGGGTACCACCTCGATGAGCCGGTGGTAGATCTGCCGCAGATTTGTCATCAGGGCGCCCACCTCCAGGCTGTCATCGGGGGTATCCTCTACCCGTTCGACCTGCGCCCGGAAATAGGGGCCGGTGGTGATGTATCGATTGATCTTGACACGGGCAATGCCCTGGACAATGGCCGACTTGGAGTTATCCGGCATGTCGAAAATCTTCATGATGACGGCCAAGGTTCCCCAGCGGTATAGATCCTCCTCGGTGGGCACCTCAATACTGCCATCCTTCTGGGCCGCAACGACCAGCATCTTCCGGCCAGAGGGCAGGTCCTCAATCAGTTTCAGGGACTGCTCACGACCGATATAGATGGGAATAATCTGTTGCGGGAAAAGAACCGTATTGCGCAGGGGCATGACCGGGAAATCTTCATCACCCAGGATATCCAGGGACTTCTCATCCACGATTGTTTCTTGCTCCTGCTCGGCAGCCTTGCTATCGTCGCCCATACCCATCCTCCACTAGAATCTCATCCATACGAAAGTTTCATCACCCGACGGTTCAATTGCAACAACTATCATGCCACCTCAAGAGACCCAAGCGTCCAGGCCGATAACCTGACAGGATTACCGATAGCCTCTCAAACACCGGACGTTTTGACTGAGGGCTGCCCCGGACGGGTCGTCTCTACGCGACGGATCACTTGCAAGACACGTACGGTGACCAGCGCATCTCCTTCCGGATCACGCCCGATGACCCGGGGGAAATAGCCATTACCGAGCTGCTGCTCAAGCAGCCAATTATAGAGCTTTTTGAAAGTTGAATCGGACGGATTGAACCCTGCCCGGCTGAGTACCTCCAGCACTCTCAAGGTGCCCCCCTGAAAAAGCTGGAGCCCCCTGGACCCGATATCGAGGGTGTCCCAAGCCTGTGGATCGGGCAGTAAGGTAGTGGTGTTCGGCTCCAGGGCGTGCTTCAGGAGAAATTCGCCGGCTGCCCGCAGTCCCGCTTTGATTTTGACAGTCGGGTACCGGGTGAGAAAGTCCAGCACCTCGACCGTTGTCCAGATACATGAGGGCGGAGATTTCCGGTTGCCGGCCATGTGGGGGTGGAGCCACCCGCCATCTTCCCGCTGGCGCTCGGCAATCCAGTGGGCGGCCCGGTGGACGGACGGATTTCGGACCAACCCTAGGGAGATGAGCAGACCCCCGATAGCGGCATGGTGGTGGTATAGAAGGGGGAAACGGCCATCCTCATGCTGGTGGGCCAGCATGGCCCGGATACCCCTGCGCACGCCCGGCCAGCTGCGGTGCCCGCCCTGCATCGCCAGGGCATGGAGGTTCTCCAACAGGCCGATGAGCGCCAGCTGCCTGGCAACACCGACCGGTTGTCCGGAATCCGGCACCGGCCAGGAGCCGTCCCGGTTCTGCGCCCTTTGAATCAGGCCCACCGGTTTGGAATCATACGCGACCAGGCGCAGCTGTTTTCTAACCTCCTCCAATTCGGGGGTCCACTCCCCCTGCAGAACAGCTAAAAGCCGCAGTTGGGCCCCGATTTGTCCCCGGCGAAATATTTTCTGGATCGGGTTTGCCGGCAGGACCTGAACCCAGGGGGGTTCCAGGTCCACCAACTCCTTGATACGACCTAGCCGCGGGGCAGCAGGTGACAGCTCACGCAGTTTTTGCGGGGCTCGTGACCGATCTTGGGCGCCGTCAGACCGAAAGCGGGGAGTTCCCGCTCCTGGGCGTGGCATGCTAAGCAGGTCTCTTCACTGATAAAACTCTGATGAAAGGGCTGTGAACTCAATGGTGGGGGTGTGCCGGTCGACTGACCCAGGGTCAATCCCGTGAACAGGCT
>JADFNF010000180.1 GCA_022563485.1 Fidelibacterota bacterium
TGTTCATAGGTGGCTATTTCTATCTAATCTGGGCGTGAATTGATATTGGTGTAAGCTCATCTTCATCGCTATAGTACTTGTCGGTGTCCTGTACCTGTAGCCCCCGGCTGATATAGGGCGCGAAGGCCCTGAGCAAATGCATCTGGGTTTCCAGCTGGTCTCCGGAGCCATAGGGCTCGCCGCCGTGCAAGCTGCACGTCATGGTCAAAGTAACCAGCCCGTGGATAATGCTCCAAAGATAGGTCGAGATCACTGCCGGATCACCGGAGCGAAAAACTCCATTCTCAATGCATTCACCAACGCATTGCCGCATCAAATCATATCCGCTGTGGACCGGGAGATTTTCGAAACGGCCCAGAGCATCACTGCGGATACGATAAATCACCTGGAAATATTGCTGATTTTCATAGGCGAAACGAATATAGGCCTCTGCTAAAGCCAGGAGCTTCTCCAGGGAGCCGGCCGGCTGGGATGTAATGGCCTGCTGCAGATATTCATGGAGGCGTCGGATGCCCATTTCCACTACCCGATCCACCAGATCTTGTTTGCTGTCGAAATAGTGATAGATAGCGGTGGCACTGATTCCCACCTTGGCAGCCACCGCTCGCATGGATAGAGATTGAATGCCTCCTGCTACCAACAGATCCCGGGCGATTTCCAGGATACGAGTCTTGGTGTTAGCGGTTTTGCCGCGATGGTTACGGCGTTGGCGTTTATGCTTTGTCGAGGACATTAACGTGTGGCTGCGATTGCGCTTGACAACCTAATATTTTATACAAAGTTCAGCCCTGTCCGGTTGTCTCCAAGTTGCACTGGCGAGACAAGACCTCCAACAGGGCAAAATAGGGGCGCCCAGGCCCCAATCAGGCTGTAAAGTTAACGGCGTTAAGTAAGAGAAACAACTGAACAATCAGGAGGGTAGGTCGAGTCTAGCTGCTGTCAGGCGCTACGTGCACGAAAAATGACCGGGCGTTGGATGAGGAAAAAAGCCCGTAGCCACCTACAATGTTTCCGTTGGGCATGTTGAAGCTGTTCTGCCTGAAGGCCTGCCCCTTAAAGTATTCGTTGAAGTGGCTGTCGGTTACCTCCACAGTGATTAAGTGGGGACCATAGTAGTTAAAATAAAGCCATGTGAGGTGTAGTATGTCCATGCTTGAGTTCCACACAAAGGACCCGGGCCGGAAGTAATTCCCCTCCTCATCGACAAGCATGTGCCCCTTGAAGATGCGGGCCGCCAAACTGCTATCCACGATGGCCCGCGCAACCGTCTCATCCAACGCCAGGGTGCTGACCCGAACGATCCCCGCCGGCTCAAAGGCTTCCCACTGCAGCACGAAAAGTGGTATGGAGGCAAAGCTGGTGGTGTAGCACGGTCCCTCCCGGTAGATGACCGTATCCATTTTGAGCACGCTGAAGTCACCTGAAGCAACAGCCCAGCGCCAGGCCGTCTCGCTGTACTCATCTTCGTACAACGCAATGGAATCCACCAAAACCGGCGCCTCTTCACAGAGCCAGTCCGACGAAGATGTACTCGAGAGCGCGAAGCTATCGGGCACGGTGGTAAAGGCCGTTACGCTGTCGCCATCCAGGACGACATCCAGCCGGTAGGTCCGCCCTGGCAGGATCACTTGCCGGGACGTCGCCTGCTCAAGGTAGCGGCCCGGCCGCCCCGCCACCGGCGCCAGGGTGAACGTCGCGTCGCCATCGAAAATAGTCACCGTGGCATCCGTGACCCACTTGCCCTGATCCTCATGGGATTCATCGATCTCAAAGGATCGTGAGACAAAAATCGTGTCCGCTGCCTGGCCATTGGCCACCAGGTGTCCGAATACCACCAGCTTTTCATCATAGGCGCTCTCCTCCACCGGCAGGTTGCAGGCCACCGCCAGGGCGAGCGCCGCCGGCAGAGAGTACTTGCCCCTGGATCTATCCTTAAAAATCAATGGTTATCCCGATGCTGGGCAGGAGGGGAAAGATGGAAATTGCCTGCCGCTGGGGGATACCCTCGTCAGGCTCATCGATTTCATCGTCCCCATCGTCATCCAAACCGTTGCCGGTATCGCCGAAGATATAGTTGTACTGGAAAATATTCTCCCGCCAGTATGCGTTCACCACTTGCAGGAACAGGTCCACTTGCGCGCCTCTCACCTGATAATGGCGAATAACGCCCAGGTCCAAACGGTGATAGGGGGGATATCGCAGAGAATTTCTCCCCCCGGATATGGACTGGTAGAACGGCGCGGATTCATGGGGCAATTTCTCCATATAGAAGCCGAGAATTGGTGTATACGGCTGCCCCGATTGATAGGTCCATCTGCAGTTGAGTTCCCATTTGTTTGACAGCATCATATTGGTCACAATATTAAAAGCATGCCGGCGATCCCAGTTGCTGTAATACTCCTGGCCGTTGAGTTTCTTGCGCGCCACGGAATAAGTATAGGACAGCCACCCGTTCAACCGGCCCGCTTCTTTCTGGAGAAAAAACTCCATACCGGTGGCATACCCCGACGCCAGATCGAATGAATCATTCAGGTTTTCGGAGGGAAGGATCTCATCGTCGGTGGACCGCTGGTCAACGAAGGTCAGCATATTATTCAGGGTTTTATAATAGCCCTCCACCTGAATGCGGTACATGTTCCCCACATACTCTTCATAGCCCAATACCACCTGGACCGAAGAGGCGGGCTCGACCGACCCATCCACCGCCACCCACTGGTCCAGGATCGAGGGGTTGAAATCATCCTGGACCGTCTCGATGAATTGATGATACAGCCCCACGGAGCCGTTGAGATACCGGTCGGGAGTCAGCAGGTATTTCACGTTGAAACGCGGATCAAAGAACCACTTGGTGGGGTGCCCATCGTAGTAGGTGACCCGCAGACCGGGCTCCACCAGCAGCCGGGGGGTAACCCATTGCTTGACTTTCCCGTAGACGACACCCTCAAGCGGGGATTGGTTCACATCGAAAAGGATGCTATCCACAAAAGTATTCTCATACCCGATGGTAAGGTCCTTGGCCTGGGTCCCGAACCTGAACTCGGTGGTTTGGGAGGCAAAATAGGTCCAGTCCGATTGGAAAGTTAAATCGTTGATGATATTGGTGCTGGCGAGCCCTAAGTCGCCACCCAGGTTGAAACGGGTATCGAATCGACTATGGGCCAACATCCAATGGGATACCAGCCGGGAGCTCACCAACTTACGGTAGTTGCCGCTGAAAGTCTGATTACCCCAACTGGCGGAAAGGCCCAAGGCGTCGAAAAGCAGGTTGTCGCGCCCCACGTACCAGCTAAACGACACCCGGTCGCGGTCGGTCAGATCCTGAAAAACATGCCCCTGTAAATCATAAAAATAGTATGGGAAATAGAGATCGGTTCCCTTGAATATTTGGTCGAAATAGGTCCGGCGGCCCGCCATGACCCAGGCGCCCTTGCCGATGGGACCTTCCAGGGTCGATTGGGCCGACAGCAGCGACACTGACAGCTTACCATCGAAGTGCTTCTGATTCCCCTCGCGACTGCGGACGTTGAGCACCGCTGAAAGCCGGTCGCCATACTCGGCGTTGAACCCCCCTTTTATCAGGTCGGCCTCCTTGATGACATCCAGGATGAAGCTGGAGAACAGGCCACCCAGGTGGGAGGGATTATAGACGGTGATCCCATCCAGCAGGATCAGGTTCTGATCGGTGTTTCCCCCCCTTATGACCAGGCCGGTACTGAACTCCGCCGTCGTGAGGACCCCCGGCAGGGCCTGGAGGGTGCGCATGAGGTCGGCTTCGCCAACTTGCGGCATACCCCTGAGTTGGCGTACGTTCAACTTGACCCGGCTCATCTGCACGTTGGTCTGCCGTTCAACCCGCTTGCCGCTCACCTGCACCTCCTCCAGGCTTAGCGCTTGCGGTCGCAGCTCAAAATCGCGCCTCAAACTTTCTCCCGGTCGCAGTTCCAGGGGCAACTCCACCGTTTCAAAACCGAGGTAGGTAATGCGCAGGGTATACCGACCGGCAGGAACATTCGCGAGGACAAAGTAGCCATCGACATTGGTCGCCGCGCCTAACCCGGTGCCCTCAAAGTAGACGTTCGCGCCGGGCAGTCCCTCCCCGGACGATCCATCCAGCACGTACCCGGAATAAGTTGCCGCCTGGTTGGACCGCTGGGTAGCTCGTGTCT
>JADFNF010000181.1 GCA_022563485.1 Fidelibacterota bacterium
TCACGTTCCGCACCGCGTTGCCGCACGCTTCGTGGGTGGTGACCCCCACGGCGGCCAAGCGCCTCATCAGCGATGGCGTATCTTCGAGGTGCACAAAATGCAGCTGGATGTCCTGCCGCGTGGTCACATGACAGATACCGTCGGAATATTCTTCGGCCAGGTCCGCAAGCACGTCCATCTGGTCGGGATTCAGGCCACCGAACGGCATTTTAATGCGCTGCATCCCGGGGGCATCCCACACCGTTTCCACGCCCTTGGTTGGATGCTCCGAGGGGTAATCGAGTCGCTGGACCTCGATGCCGTCGTGCCGCTGGCCGTTGTCGTACCGCTGGCCGTAGACCCCTTTGCGCAGCCGGGTCTCGGCGAAAACTTTCTCGTCGAGTTTGTCCTGCTTGCGCAACTCGATCTGCGTTTCGAAGATGTCGATCTCACGGGTGAGATCAGGCGCCATCTTGTCGGCTAGCACGCTCTTCCAAGTTGTCATCTCATCTCCTCGCCAAAAGTCTTTTCATCCTTGTTAAGCAACCCTCGTCAAAGTCAAGTATCAGCTGATTTAAAAAAACAGGCCCTTCCGGATTCTCCAGAGGGGCCTTTGCGTCTGAACACTTGATAAATTTTGTTCTAAATCAAAGCGTACCCTTCTGGAGGATGGCATCATCGGCCATACACATACAACAGGGGCACATATCTGCCTGGGCCGCAGCCAA
This sequence comes from Fidelibacterota bacterium, assembly GCA_022563485.1. GTDB lineage: Bacteria > Fidelibacterota > Marinisomatia > SCGC-AAA003-L08 > TS1B11 > JADFNF01. The sequence goes on from JADFNF010000181.1 coordinate 708, forward strand.
AGCGGTCAACTGTATCGTGGATAATGTGGCTTGGTTCACCATGATTCTTAGCAAAATTACCGGTCCTGTTCAGATCAAGTCAAGCACATTGTAGCGGGCCAGGCGAGCGGGGAATCCATCCGGCCCGAGCTCCTGTGGGTGAGTGGTCCTGAATTTCGGGCAATGATTGCCCATTGAAAATGCTTATTTTCCGAACAGGAATTGCCGGCCCCACAATGGTGTGCGGGTCCAACTAGGCTAGGGAGGCGCTGATGCATTCACCGGGTAATAGCCGTCGTAAATTTATGAAAACTGTCGGCCTGGGGACAGCAGCTCTGGCCCTGTCTCGCCGGGTGCTCGCGAGCAAGGCAACAGCAGAAACGCCGGCGCCCCGACCCAACATCCTCTGGATCAGTACCGAGGATATCAGTCCCGATCTGGGGTGCTACGGCGACCCCTACGCCGTGACACCCAACCTGGATCGGTTCGCCGCACAGGGTACCCGCTACAGCAACGCCTTTGCCCACGCTGGAGTATGCGCCCCGGCCCGGTCGGGCATTATCACCGGCATGTATCCCACCACCATCGGCACCAACCCCATGCGCTGCAGCGGCGTGCCACCGGCGGAAGTGAGCTGCTTCACCGAGTACCTGCGGGCAGCCGGATATTACTGCACCAATAACGTAAAGACCGACTACCAGTTCGCTCCGCCCATGACCGCCTGGGACGATAGCAGCCGGACCGCCCACTGGCGCAACCGGGGAGCGGGTCAGCCTTTCTTTTCGGTCATCAATCTGACCATCACCCACGAGAGCCAGATTCGCACTACCAACCCGCAGCGGCTGGATCAATTGGCCACCCTGGGTCCGGATGAGCAACACGACCCGGCCAGAGCCCAGCTCCCGCCCTACTACCCCGATACACCGATCGTGCGCCGGGACTGGGCCCGCTACTACGACCTCATCACCTTGATGGACAAGGAGGTGGCCGCCATCCTCCGGCAGTTGGAGGACGATGGACTGGCGGAGGACACCATCGTCTGGTTCTGGGGGGACCACGGCCGGGGGCTGCCCAGGGCCAAACGGTGGATCTACGATTCGGGCCTGCAGGTGCCTCTCATGGTCCGCGTGCCGGAGAAGTTTCGTCAATGGGCCCATCCCACCGACCCCGAAGCCCTCAGGCCCGGCGCTGTCAGTGACGATCTGGTCTCCTTCATCGACTTTGGCCCGACGGTGCTCTCACTCGCGGGGGTGCCGGTGCCCGGCCATATGCAGGGCCAACCGTTCCTTGGCGGCCAGCAGGCCGAGGCCCGGGAGTACATTTTTGCCGCCCGGGACCGCATGGACGAAGCCTACGACCTCATCCGCGCGGTGCGGGACAAGCGCTACAAGTACATCCGCAATTTCATGCCCCACCTCACCTATGGCCAGGACATCGACTACATGAACCAGATGCCTACCATGCAGGAAATGCGGCGGCTCAATGCGGCCGGCGAGCTCAAGGGACCGGAAAAGCAGTATTTCAGGCCTGCCAAACCCATCGAGGAACTCTATGACATCATCGCTGATCCCCACGAGGTTCAAAATCTCGCAGACGATCCCCAATATGGGGACGTGCTCCAGCGCATGGGCCGCGTGCTGCTGGGGTGGATGAAGGATACGGGTGATGTGGGCCTGATCCCGGAGCTGGACTTCGACGAAATGAAGCGTCCGGGCGATGTGTTCGAAGTGACGGGCGAGCCGCGATTCGCCCCGCAAAAGAAGCGGTTCAGCCGGGCGGTGACCGTCACCATCAGCTGCGCCACGCCTGGGGCGTCCATCGCCTATCGAACGGATGGGAAGGAGGACAAAACCGGCTGGCGGCTCTACCACGAGCCGGTGACGCTGAGGCCCGGCCAGGCGCTCCTTGCCCAGGCCACGAGGCTCGGGTTTACCGATAGCCCGGTGGCACGCTACCGCATGGGCGATGCCGTCCCGGCGGCTGACCCGGCTTCCCGTCCGGCCCGGCCGCACTGGCGTGAGGGGCTGGATCAGACCGACCTCCTGGAGCGCCTGCTGGCCATCAAGGCTTTGGATGGCGCGGACGCCGGTTTGCGTTTTGTCGACATCAATGAAGATGGTTTCGACGACACAGTATTCTCCAACGACGAACAGTATTCGATTCATTTGTTCGAATCGATGAAGACCGGGTGGAGCCGGGAGATTCTCTCAGGGCTGCGCGGGCAAAAAGATGCCAAAGACGAACTGCCGATGATTGTGCGCAAGGATGGTACTAATAATGGATTTTGGGTTCATTCGCGTCACCTGTGGTGGCAGAACGAACAGACGGTGCCTTTGATCCTACAGTTGCACCTTTAGTAAATGCCTGGGGGTTTGGTTTTACAGAGGGCGCTTCTGATGTAGATAGCGCAATGATTGACAGCATACTAAATTATGTAAACTATAAATTGGTTCGACTGGAGAATCATAAAATCGCAAAAGACAAACCTGGGGTCATGCTCGATTTCAATGCCATTGCACAGGGCTATACTGTTGATGTTTTGGCAGATTTCCTCGAAAGTAAAGGAATTGATAATTATTTAATTGAATTAGGAGGAGAGCTAAAGGCAAGGGGTAAAAATCAAGATGAAAAATGGTGGAAAATAGGTATTGACAAGCCCGTTGAAAACATTAATGAACGAGAGATAGAAGCAGTAATTGAATTAAAGAATAAAGCTTTGGCAACATCGGGCAGTTACAGAAAATTCTATGTGAAAGACGGCATAAAATATTCCCACACAATTGACCCCAAAACCGGCTATCCTGTAAATCATTCTCTGTTGAGCGCCACTGTCCTTGCCAATGACTGCATGACTGCCGATGCTTATGCAACGGCTTTTATGGTGATAGGCATAGAAAAAGCCAATGCATTCTTAAAGGAAAATAAAGACCTTGATTTAGATGTTTATTTTATCTATTCAACTGAAGAGGGGTTGTGGAAAACTTATTATAGCAAGGATTTGGAGGAGGTGATTGTAGAAAAAAAGTAACATTATAACGTGGAAGATATATGCGGGGGCTCTCCCTCCTCTTTGGGGAGAGCTGGAGAGGAGCTCTCCTCCTCTTTACAGTGCTCATCCGGCCTGGCTCCACAGATACCGCATACAGCTCCTTCTTTTTGCAACAGGGGATTGTTACTGCTGCAGGTGCCGGCAAATTCACCATCCTTTTTAAGCAATATCTTTATAGCGATGCCGGCAAAGGCAAGGGCTAACAGGATGATTGACAACAAGATGATTTTCATAGTATTGTATTGTAAAGATAGTTTGTTTTGAAATAAAATCAAATAAAATCATTGCCGGATCAACACTCCTATTCCACTCGTATCTGTGTAAATTATGGATAAAGGATCACCTGAATAATAAACATTTCCTATATGGTGGATCGATACATCGAGAATTTGAGAAGCATTCATATAACAATCACCGGTTCCCAG
>JADFNF010000182.1 GCA_022563485.1 Fidelibacterota bacterium
CATGAAATTCTCTTCTGGTCCCAGTCCAATTTGGGCTGAGCTGGCGGGACTAAGCCCCGCTGAGCCAGCACCTAAGGAGCATCAATTACTCACCCCAAGGGAGGCGGCCGAGCTCCTCAGGCTGAATTACAGGACCGTGCTGGACTTGATCACCATGGGCGAGCTACGCGCCTCCCGCATTGGTAGGGTGTTCAGGATCAACCGCAATGAGATATCCCGATACCTACGTTCAACAGAAGTTCAGTCTCCCTGGCCCAAGACCTGATGGAATCCACTACCGCAACCAGGTCCTATCATGCATATTTTGGCGATGACAGGAGCAGCCACAGTGACGTTCAATCCAAATATGGACCGACAACCGTCAGGCCCAACGAGCCTTGGACTGAATACTGCTCTGCCACCGATATTTATTACAAAATCAGAAAGGAGGAATGAAAACATGTCCAGCCTTTATAAAAGGGCGGATAGCCACTACTGGTGGTGGTCGGCTCGGTATAAAGGCAGGAGGTTACGTCAGTCTACGAAAATGACAAAAAAGCACCTGGCAATGAAAGTTCAGGAGCACTGGGATCTCAGTCTCATGCTGGGCAACCTTGAATTCCTCGGCCTATTCAGCTATCCCTCACGGGATATCAAAGGGTATGTCAAGGCGTATCTGAATTTTCTCTCATCGAGAAAATCGGAGAAAACCGTCACGACAGCCCAGGGGATGCTGAGGAAGTTCATCGAATATGCCGACTCCATAGGTATCGGGCGACTGGATGAGATCACGGTTAAGGTCCTGAACGACTACATTGATTGGCTGGACTGTGCGCCTAAGACCAAGAAGAATCATATGGGAGTTGTCTCTCTGCTGCTGGAGCAGGCGATGAGGGAAGATATCCTCACCACCAATCCGGCCAAGAAGGTAACTCTCCCGATGATACTCAAAGAGGTAAAGCACAGACCGCTTGAGGCCATCGACCTTGAAGTCATCTGGCGAGGTGCTGGAAGTTGGTCACTGTACTATGCGTTTCTGTTCTTCACGGGTTTGCGGGCCGGTGATGTCGCCATGTTGACCTATGGCAATGTCGATAGAAAGCGGCATGCCCTGATCAGTTTCGTGCGCAAATCCCGGCGCATCCACGAGTTCCCTCTATCGAGGGTGCTTCTGGACAGAATCCCGGAAGATAGAATCAAGGACGAACCCATCTTCCCCATACTCTATGGGGAGAACGAGCGGAAGTTGAACGACAACCTGGCAGCGCCCCGCAAGTACTTGCAGGCGTTGTTGGAGGCGGCAGGACGGCCCAAGGCGACCCTGCATAGCTTCCGGGTGACGTTCAACAATACGCTGAGGGACTTGGGACTGGCGATAGAGGATCGTCAGGTCCTGCTGGCTCATTCAGCCAGTGAGACCACGAAAATCTACACGCATCCCAACTTCGACTTGGCTGCACAGTACGTAAACCGAATCGAGGACCCGTCGGGTTCGTTAAATAAACGTGTCCAAAACGTGTCCAAAACGTGACCACAATTACCACGGTAAAGCGTATTAGGCTGCATTACAATGCACTACCCTGCAAAGCAAAAACCCCTCATTTCTCGACGGAAACAAGGGGTTTCAGTAGCGTAGCGGGGGTAGGATTCGAACCTACGACCTTCGGGTTATGAGCCCGACGAGCTACCAGACTGCTCCACCCCGCGTCAATAGCGTATAAATTTAGTGACGGCCCGGTCTCAAATCAATCCTCATCGCCCGTTACGTGGATGGCGCCGCCGCCCCATTCCGTCAATCGTTCCAGAAAGCCAGGGGCCTCATGGACGGGGATATGCAGCTGCAGTTCCACCTGGCCCGTGTAGATTGCGTGCCGGACTTCACCGCCCAGGCCCTGTACATCAACCTTCACCCGGTCCACCAAGGGATATGGCAACGTAACTGCGATGCCGGTCATGGCCACCCACGGCACCGGGGAGCTATCCCCGAGCGTCAGCCGCACGGCCTGAGTGTAGGCATCGATCAACCCGGGAATCCCCAGCTTGGTGCCGCCATAATAACGAACCACCCAGACCGCCACATTCACCAGATCGGCCCGACGAAGGACATTCAGGATCGGCTTCCCGGCCGATCCGGTGGGCTCTCCGGCATCAGAGGCGAATTGGGTCACCCTCTCCCCCACATCCCCTAACCGGTAAGCGTAACAGATATGGGTGGCATCTGGAAAGCGGGCCCGCACCCCGCCGAGAATCTGACCGATCTCCTCCTGTCGCCCAAGGGGTACAGTGGCGGCGATAAAGCGCGATCCTCGCACGCGGTACACTTTCTCACCGGTAGAATCGGTCAGAGTGAACACCTGGCCCCTAGCGGAGAATGGTGAAGGTACGGGTGAAGGAGTGACGCTCCAGGGTAAAGCGAAGGATATAAACCCCGGAGGGCCACTGCCGCATCAACGGGAGGTCCAGAAATAGGTCGTGGGAACCCTCCCCCACCGGTATGATCTTCTGCCAATGGTACAAGTCATCCCCCAGGGGAAGGCGCTGACCCAGGAGATTGTAGATGGTAATGCGATGATCCCCCTGGGGTAGAGCCTGGGCGACCGTATACCTCAGGGTCAACCCCGTGTGAGTGGGGCGGCCGGGTACCAGGGGATTGGGACCGAGAAAGTCCAGGGCAAACGTCAGGCCCGGCAAGGTATCGACGACGGCGACATTGATCTCGATACTCCCCGATGCTCCGCCGGCAACTAGGATAATCCTCGAAAGGCTGTTCAGGTCCGCCTCGTACCACGGTTCCACGGTCAGATGGCGGAGGCTAAAACTGTTGTCCTCACGGCCGAGCACCATATGGGCCGCGAAGACCGGGGGACTTGAGGAAACTCGTATTTCGAGGTTGGCCGGTCCATCCAGAGCCAGGGCTTGAATGCCCGCGGTGGCAGGGGCCAGGTTATCAAAAACCAGGATTGAGAGACCGGTCAACCGTTGCACCCCGCCGGCATCGGGTGGGAGGAGCAAATCCTGATCGGCATGAAAGTATTGCGACGGATCGCGGCCGTTGAAGAACAGTTTGGCGACGAAATCGGTCCACGCGACCGTGAGGCTACTCGTGAAGGCGGCTACCTCCACCCCCAAGGCAGCCAGAGCGCCCATCGACTTGAAACGCTCCCACGTCAGCGGCATAATATCCGGCTCGTAGGTTTTCGTGAGATAATGGCCAAATATAGCGGCGGAATAGCCGTTGGTTCTATTCAGGGCCTGGGTGGGGTTATTGCCCAGGGTCGCGGCGTCGCCACTGTCTAGAAAGTACCAATAGGTCCAATCATTAACCTCCGGAAAGGCCACCTCTTCAAACCAGGTGGAGGAGAGTTCATAAAAAAAGATATCCGCAGACGGGTAGGCATAGCCGAACTGCACTGCGTGAAAGTATTCGTGGGCGGCGGTGACCCGGGCCGCATCCAGGTGATGGGTAAAATAATTCTCATCCTCGGCAAAATCGTTGTCCATTTCCACAAAGGATGTGAATCTACCACCACCGATATCCTGGATGGTGGTGGTCTCTCCATAGGTCCTGCCGCCAAAATCGGTGAGGTACACATCATAGATGCCATCGCCGTCGTCGGGGGCGGGCTCAAACCCCAGGTTGAGCAAGAGATTCCGTGACAGTTCCAGGGCTGCCGCCACTGCTTCAACCCAGTCGGGTGTACCGCTCATCGGGTCGCTGTCGGTGAGATCCGGGCTGTGGTCCATGCCGTTGGGACCCGTGGCGGTAGTATCGTAATGAATGGCAAAGGCCCCATCAGGAGATAGATAGGTCACCTGTCGCACCGGCGCGATTGTCACCTTGAAGGTTGTAACCATGTCGCGCCGGGAGAGATCGCTCAGGCCGCACTTGGTGGGACGTTGCCCCGTTACCGGCCCGGCCCACCCCGCTGCCATCACGCCCATAAGAAAAAGGATACGCATCTACTTTCGCCGGAAAGACAGCTTAATGGGTACACCGGCGAAGCCGAACTGCTCCCGCAGGCGGTTCTCCAAATAGCGTTGATAGGAGACGGGAATCAGCCGGGGATGGTTACAGAAGAACGCGATGAGGGGGGGCTGACGGTGAACCTGAGTGACGTATTTGATTTGAATTCGTTTGCCCTGGACGGCCGGTGGGGGCAGGTAGCCGATA
>JADFNF010000183.1 GCA_022563485.1 Fidelibacterota bacterium
TTGCCAGGGACTTTAGTCCCTGGTAGCTTGCTACTTCCTATCACCCGCCCGGAGGGCGGACGGAGCGCCTGATGCCCAGCGCGTGGACTCAAAACTTCTATCACAGTGTTTTCAGCACCAAGCATCGCGCACCGATGATCGCGCCTGAGGTGGAGGCACGCCTCTGCCCCTTCATGGGATTGAGTTTGATTCCAGCGCGTGAAGTCCCGGGAAACGTCCGTCCGCCCTCCGGGCGGGAAGAGTAAGAAGCCTGAGCCCTGAACCCAGGGATTGAAATCCCTGGCAACCATCGTGGGTCCTACGGGCGGAAAAAGTCAGAAACTTTATGTACAGAACCCTCGCTGCCATGATGGTCCTGACCGCGGCCCCGGCGCATGCGCAGCCCGCCGAGATGAGTGCGCGGGGGCTTGATGCGATCGAGATTCTCAAGAAGGTCGACAACGCCACCAAGACAGTACAGACGGTTCAGTACACCGGCCGGCTCGAGGGCAAGGCGGCGGCCGATTCACGCACCTTGCTTGTCGAGGGAACGGTCTTGCTCAGTGGTTGGGTCGAAACCGGCACGAGACCGTTGCGGGGCGTACCGAAGCGCTATCGGTGCGACATAACGACAACGGACCGTCACTCCGGCAAAACGCGGCGCCTCGCCATCGGCGCCGACGGCGAGTCGTTCTATCTGATCGACCACGACGCGAAGAAGATATACGCAGGCTCGACGCCGGACGTGCTCGGTTCGATATCGCGACCGGCCGTGGCGCTGTGGATGCGCGAGTTCATCCATCCCGAGCCGTTCAGCGACGAAATCAACGGCGACGACCAAGTGCTCAGGGGCAGCAAAAGAATCGGCGACGAAGACTGCCACGAGATTCACATCATCTACAAAGGCGCGATCGGCGAGGCCTTCTGGTGGTTCTCGAAGCGAGACTTTCTGCCGCGCGGCGTGCAACGCGTAATGAACACGCCGGCTGGCGAGCGGGCGATACAGCAGTGGCAGATCACGAATCTCGTGGCCGACCCGAAGCTGGGTGAGGATGCGTTCAAGCTCGTGATTCCGGACGGCTATCAAAAGGTCGAGGGCAACGCGCCGTAGCACGCTCTGTTGGTACAAGAAATTCGCGGCTACCCGGAACGCTCGTGATGCGCCGGCTCCGTCGGTTGATTGTTCAGGATGAACCGCTGGTAGTAGGCGATGCCCAAACAGGTCAGCGGAATCGCCAGAATCAGGCCGAGGAACCCGAGCAGCTTTCCCCAGATAAAGATGCCCAGTAAAATCGCCACCGGACGCAGGCCCGTCGCCTTGCCCATGATGCGCGGCGTCAACAGCGAGTCCTGAAAAAGCTGTACGACGCCGAAGACCGCCAGCACCAGAAGGACCGAGATCAGGAACCCCGAATCACCCTCGATCGCGCGCACGCCCGCCAAAGCGATGCCCGGGACGATCCCCACCGTCTGAAGATAGGGCACCATGTTGAGCAGCCCGATGAACAGACCGAACGGCACGGCCATGGGCAGCCCGATGATCGTGAAGCCGATCGCAAACAGCACGCCGACGATCATGGCGACCACGGCCTGGCCGCGGAAGTAGCGGCGCATGGCCGTGTCGAACTGAACCAGGAACTCCACGATCGAATCTCGATAGTTCGGCGGAAGAAACGTCGGCCAGATTCTTGCGTAGTGCGGGAAGTCCATGAGCAGGAACACGAGGTACAACAACACGACGATCAGCCCGGTCAGACCGTTATGGGCCTCCAGAACCCGAACAATCGGTTTCGAATCCAGCAGCCGGCGCAATGATTTCAGTCGTATTTCGGGCGTTGTGCCAAGCTCCATGATCCTGGCCTTCAGGTAGCTGGAGGATATCCCTTGTGTATAGGGTACTTCGATCAGTTGCCCCCCCCATTCTTCCAGCACCTCGACAACCCTATCCCTGACCTGCTTTTGAACCCCAGTCTTCCAATCATCTCCATGGACCACATATGCGGGCCGCAGCTCTCGGAGATTGGGTACATAATCAAGGGTATCCTGGGGAATAACGTTGCTCACACCCTTAATGCTCTCCATGATCTCCTCACGTTGGTCATAGGACAAATATGGCAGTCCCTTATAATTCGCGATGGCCTTATCAGTAAGGAGGCCGATGGTAACCTCGCCGTATTTACATGCTTCACGAATGATATTAAGGTGTCCGGGATGAACCAGATCAGCGCTCATTGCCACGTACACAACAGTATTGCTGCTCATAGATACTTCTCCCATATTCTGACTCTGAAGTGGACCCCATAGTTTGGGCACTTATTTTCGATTCTTAGATGTAATCCTGCTGGGTTGTTCATTCGGCACCCATTCCCGGTATCAGTACCCCCAATTTTCCATTCGATTCTCGAACTTTCATCGTCGTTCAACCTCCCTGTGAGAGTTCAATTTATATTGAAACAGCCCACGCGAGCAGGATTAAATTGGAAATGGTCCGGAGTGCTAACCGCTGAAGCCAGGAATTTGATCCCGCCATCATTCCTAATTTGAAACCGGACCTGCTTCAATACAGACCCTAATACTTTCAACTTATGGGATTCGATAGCCGGAGGGGCCTGTGATTTGACCAGGTCACTGTTAGTATCGCCCCAGGGTTTGAGCGTGGGAGATTTTGTCCCCTCGCCGCCTACCAGGCGTTGGTCATCGGTCATCCGGGTAGATCTTCAGTATTGGTATCAATAAACTGCATTTCATGCAGCTTCCGATAGCGCCCTTTAAGCGCAATCAGCTCCTCGTGGGAGCCCGATTCAACCAGCCGGCCATCATCCAGTACGAGGATTTTATCCGCTCTCTGGATGGTAGATAGACGATGAGCGATGACAATTACCGTCCGGTCCTGGACCAGGCGGTCAATGGCATCCTGCACCCGTTTTTCCGATTCACTGTCCAGGGCCGAAGTCGCTTCGTCGAGAATCAGGATCGGTGGATTCTTCAGCAGGGCCCGGGCGATGGCCAACCGTTGGCGTTGTCCTCCCGATAGTTTCGTGCCCTGCTCCCCAATTACAGTTTCCATACCCTGGGGCAATTGCTCGACGAATTCCCAGGCATGGGCCGCTTTTAAGGCCGCCACCACCTGCTCGTCCGAAGCCAGCGGATCACCGTATAGAATGTTATCCCTGACAGTGGTGTCAAACAGCAGGGTCTCTTGGGTGACCACCCCTATCAGTCTACGCAGCGCTTTAATTTTTAGGTCTCGTAGGTCGTGGCCGTCCAACGATATGCTGCCGGCCGTGGTGTCATACAGCCGGGGGATCAGGTCCACAAAGGTGGATTTGCCCGAACCGCTGGCCCCTACCAGGGCTACTACCTCGCCCCGTTTTATTTCGACGTTGATATCGTGAACTGCCGGTCTGTCATCGCCGCTGTAGCTGAAAGTGACATTATCGAATCGGATCGAATGGTTAAAACTGGTGATTTCAATGGCATTATTTTTCTCGGGGATACCCGCTGGTACGTCCATCAGGCCGAAAATACGGTCGGTTGAAGCCAGCCCTATTTGTATATCGGCATTAACATTACTCAGACTGCGCAAGGGCTGAACCATGGCAAACATGAATATAATGAAGCTCATGAATTCATCGGGACCGACCCCCCGGCCCAGCAATATCTGTTGCCCACCGACCCACAATATGGCTATCCCTACCGTTACCCCAATCATTTCGGTTAAAGGGGCATTTAGATTCTTGACGGTGATCCGCCGGAAAACCAGGTGATAATAGCGGTCGTTTTCGTGACCGAAGCGGCCTATCTCGCGTGCCTCGCGCACAAAGGTCTTAACAATCCTGATACTCCGCAGGTTCTCCTGTAAAACGCTCATTACGCCGGCAATCTGCTCCGCAGTCCGCCGGGCCCGCTTGCGCAGGCTGCGTCCCAGGCGGGTAGTGGCCAATGCGGCCAGGGGGATCAACGCTATGGCCATAATCGAGAGCTGCCAGCTGATAATAAATAGCATGGTGGCAAATACCAGCAGGTTGGCCGGCTCCACCACCACCTTTTGAATACCCACGGTGAAGGCCCGGCGTACCTGGGACACATCGTTGAGCACTATGGAGGAGATCACTGCCGTGT
>JADFNF010000018.1 GCA_022563485.1 Fidelibacterota bacterium
TGGGCAGGGGATCAGCCTGATCCTCATCGATAAAGGCGACTTTGGGACCGATATTGGTGACGGCCACGCCCAGATCCAGTGACTTGAACAGGAATTGCCTCCGGTAGTAGCCTAAATCAAAGGCAAAGTCCGTGGAAACCCCCTTGCCTTTCTCGGCCCCCGTCGACACCGGGGATAGGTTCTGCTGAACCACCTTGACGTTTAAACCGAGGGAGGATCGGGGCGACATCTGGAGGCCGAAGCCGACGGCGCCCGCCCACATATAGCTGCGGAAGGAGCCCAGATCATTGCCAAATTCGTCCGTGCGCTTTTGCTCGCCCAGGTCGAGATAGATGAGGTGGCTGCCAAAGGTACCGACCTGGGGCACGTTAAAGCGCCCCCCGATATAATTGTAGGCCATATCACTGGCCAGATTGGGCAGCCACTGGGAATATTGGGCGACAACCTCATACCTGGTAAGAAAAGCCAGGGCAGCCGGATTCCAATAACTGGCGTAGGCGTCGCTCGCGTCGGCTACGTGCGCCTCACCGGTGCCTCCAGCAGAAGCGCCGGGGGCGATGAGTAGAAATAAGGCGGAGGCTGAACTCTGGGCCAGAATGGTCCCATGGAGCAGGAATGCGGAGGTTAAAATCAACGTCAATCGCTTCATCATAACAGGTTCCTTACTATGCTTAACCTGAGGCCCCGGATCGCAATCCGGACCCGTCAGAATCCCCGCAATTCGAGGATGAGTCGTACCACATTTTCTTCACGGTTGAGAGCAACCGTCTAGGTCAAACCTGCTAACGAATCGATACTGAGCGTTTACCCTCCTGTTCATCGGTTGAATATACGGGCTAACAATTTATATTGTCAAGTTAACCCCCGTCGGGCCGATCAAGTGTCTGCGCTTCGTCAATGAGCAGGATGGGGATGTCATTCTCCACCCGATAAACCAAGCGACAAGCTGTGCAGACCAACTCCTCCACCGGCTTACGATACTCAAGGGGCCCCTTGCAATTGGGACAGACGAGAATATCCAGCAGCCCCTCAGAAAGAGCCATATGCCCTCATAATCGGCCAACGGCCAGTAAACTTTAGTGCCCTAGTCGAAGTAACCATACAACCGGCGGCCCTTATCCCTGGAGCTGATCGATTTCAGCCTGGAAAGCCCCGATGTCTTCGAAAGCACGATAGACCGAGGCAAAACGAATGTAGGCCACCTTATCCAAATCCTTGAGGGTTTCCATGACCATGTCACCGATCTGGGCCGAAGTTACTTCCGGCTGCCCCAGGTCCTCGATCCGCTGGTGCACGCTACTGACCGCATCCATCATCTGTTGGGCCGACACGGGCCGCTTGTTACACGCAATATGGATGCTCTGCTCCAGACGCTGACGGTCATACGCTACCCGCTGACCGTTTTTTTTCACCACCAATAACGGCTGTGTCATGATGTATTCATAGGTCGTGAAACGGCGCTGACAGGCCTGACATTCCCGGCGGCGGCGGATGGAGCCATCCCGGTTGACGGTCCGGCTGTCTACCACCCGGCTATCATTGGACCGGCAGTAGGGGCAAGTCATGCCAGTGCCTCGTACAGAGCGAACCGGTCGCACAACTGCTCTACTTCTCCCCGTACGGCGCGACGAGTGGCCTCGTCATCCGGTTGGCTGAGTACGCGATGAATGAGTCCGGCAATGTGCTGCATTTCCTCGGGTCCCATCCCCCGGGTGGTCAAGGCCGGTGTCCCGATGCGGATACCGCTGGTCACGAAAGGGCTACGTTGATCGAAGGGGACCATATTCTTGTTAACCGTTAAACCTGCCCCTTCCAGTGCTTGTTCCGCCGCCTTGCCGGAAAGGTCCCGGTCGCTCAAATCTATAAGGATGAGGTGGGTATCGGTGCCCCCGGAAACCAACTGATAGCCCAAGTCCAAAAAACTTTCGGCCAATTGGGTCGCATTGCGCACGATGCGCGCACAATAGTCTTTAAAATCGGGTTTGAGGGCTTCACCAAAGGCCACCGCCTTGGCGGCGATCACATGCATGAGCGGCCCGCCTTGAATGCCGGGCATCACGGTGGAATCCAGCACTTCACCGATACGCTTCACCCGGCCGCTCTTGGGAGCCACGACGCCCCAGGGGTTCTCACGGTCTTTTTCCATGAGGATCAAGCCGCCCCGGGGTCCCCGCAGCGTCTTATGGGTGGTGGAAGTAACGAAATCACAGTGGGGCCAAGGTGAAGGGTGATATCCAGTGGCCACCAATCCCGCAGGGTGTGCAATATCAGCCATAAGCAGGGCGCCTACTTCGTCGGCAACTTCCCGGAACTGCTCAAATTCGATGTGCCGGGGATAGGCGCTCCCACCACAGACAATGAGCTTGGGCCGGTGCTCCCTGGCCAGGCGCCGCACTTGGGCAAAATCGACCCGACCGTTATCCCGGGAGACCCCATAGGAGACCACATGATACAGTTTGCCCGAGAAATTGACGGGACTGCCGTGAGTGAGGTGCCCGCCATGGGCCAGGTCGAGGCCCAATAAAGTATCCCCTGGCTCAAGCACAGTAAAATAAACCGCCATATTGGCCTGGCTTCCGGAGTGGGGCTGGACATTTGCATAGTCGCAACTAAACAGTTCACAGGCCCGCTGCCGGGCGAGATCCTCCGCCTGATCCACGAACTCGCAGCCCCCGTAATAACGCCTGCCAGGGTAACCTTCGGCGTATTTGTTCGTCAGGACCGATCCGGCTGCTTCCAGGACAGCCGGGCTGGTAAAATTTTCCGATGCGATGAGTTCCAGAGTATTGCGCTGCCGCTCAAGTTCCCCCTCAAGGGCAGCAAACAGTTCCGGATCATGTGTCGCTAACAGTGAGCTATTCATGGGGTCAGTTTCGATACTCGTTGCCGATGACGGCCCCCATCAAACGGGGTTGCAACAAAGATGGACAGAATCTCCTCGGCCAATGATGGCGGGGTAAGTTTGGCGCCCAGACACAGGATATTGGCATCGTTATGCGCCCGGCCAAGGCGAGCGTGCTCGGCTGATGGACATACCGCCGCTCGAATTCCGGGATGACGATTGGCGGCCATGGCCATACCGATCCCCGTACCACAGATCAGCACGCCGTAGTCGACTTGGCGGTCCTCCACCAACCCGGCAACGACATGGGCATAGTCGGCATAGTCAGTATCCTTAGCCGAATAAGTCCCGATGTCGTTGACCTTGATATTTTTTGCCTGAAGGAAGGCTCTCAGCTGGTCTTTGAGCTCATAACCGGCGTGGTCTGCCCCGATGGCAATAGCCTGGACTAGGATCGCCTGACGCTTCGCGTGATCCAACTGTAACAATTCCCCTGAGGTTTAAACACCCGAAGATCGGCCGGCTGGAGGAACCAGTCACCTTTGCTCGGGATTAAATTCTTCTCCAGGAAATCGGCTCTGGTCCGAGCGCGGCGATAGCCATTTTCGGTAGCGGATCGATAGTCATCATAGGCCATATTGAACACCAATTTATCCTGGAAGTTGGACAGGCCATTATCACGGCTGGCGACACAATCGTCAGCTGCGGTGTAGTAGACCTCCGCTCTAATATAGAGGGCTTCACCGCCACTGTTGCTGGTCCTCACCGCCGTCTCGGCCCATTCCAGCGCCCTGGGGTAGTCACCGTTCCTCAGCAGAGCACGGGAAAGTTCCTGGGCCGTTCTGAAATCGGTGCGGTTGAGAGCGAACAATTGTTCGAAGGCCAATATGGCCCGGTCAATATCGCCTTCATCAAGGGCGGTGTTCGCCGTGAGCTGATAGGCCTCACGGGCGGAGGGTGAACGCTGGATAATCGACTCTAAGGTGCGATAGGCCTGCGCGTAATCGAGGTTTTCGATGAGCTTCTGCGCGTAATCTATGCCCCATTGGACATTATCAGGACTATCCTCCCAACGCCTACGCATGAAGGACAGGGGATCTTTACCGGCGACGTCATAGGCGGCAATCAATTCGCTTTGAACGCGACCGTTGGTGGGATCGGCCTCGAGCCACTGAGTCAAGACCTGGATGAGGTCATCATGACGTTCCTGTTCGCGCAGCAGGTCCGCTAGAGTGCCGAAAGCCTCGGTGTTCTTAGGATCGACTTCGATCAGGCGCTCATAGTAGTAGGTCTGGCGCTCCGTATCTCCTAAGCGCCCCACCGAATAGGCAATATTTTCCAGGAGATCTTTATCTTCAGGCAAATATCTCAATCCCTGCTGAAAGGCCCAGACGGCGCTATCGGTATTCCCGATCTCGTTGTAGGCCCGGCCAAACCAGAGATACAGTTCACTGGCATATTCCTCGCCACAGCCCAGATCCACGGCCCTACGGTAATTCCGCACGGCTGATACGAAGTCCCGGTTCTTGTAGTATTCCGACCCATTGGACATGGCGATCGCACAGTCCCGGTCACGCTTTTTCAGTTCGGCTTCGGTAAGGCTCGGCGTGGTTTCCACCTGAGTTTCAGCAGGCGGTGCGCACATGGGCAACAGTAGAAGCGTGGTCGTCAGTATTAGAAGAGCCACATAGGTAATTGGATAGTAGTTTATGCTTTTCACGTTGATCAATCCCATTTTTTTGTAGGTCTTGAAAACCATCGTTCACCAGTCGTCACACCCATGGACAGACTATAGAAATTTTCCGGTTGCACCCCGGCCAAACCATCGCCTCGGCGCCCATACTGGAGCGAAAAATCAAGCCGGGTCCCAGTCCGCATCGAGCGCAACCCTATTCCCGTTGTGAATCCAAACTCGGTCAGCGGCTTGTCATTTAAGTCGGAAAGGTAATAAGCTATTCGGTAAAATCCCACGCGATAATACAGACGGCCCGGATCCGGTGTCTCGCTCCCACCGGGGACCCTCGACCACGCCACCCGGATGGCCCGGGTACCTTCCAGGTGCCGGCCAAACAACAGATCATGCTCGTTCCTCGATGGTAATTGCATGATGGCCACTTCCGCCAGCAGTCTCTGCCTCGGGGTCACATTATACCCATAGCCAATCTTAACACGGTATGGCAGGCCCACCCTTGTATACCGTTGGCTCTCGGTGGTCGTCATTCCGGTATGCGACCTGACCGACGCCAGCCTCATCCTCACGGGCAGCAGCAGTTCCAGCCCTAATTGGCCCCTGTTCAGGGGTAACATATTGACCAGGAGGCTGAGGGTGATGGTTTGCCCATTGAATTCCAAGGTCTGCCGCGCAGCCATGGAATCGGGGAGGTCATCGCGCAGCCCCCGATCTGTGAACCGGATAGTGTCTTGCTGAACCAGGGTCCCAAACAGGATATTGATGGCCGCGCCAACGGAAACCGAGGGCCGGATTCTCCGGGAATAGCCCAGGTCGAGGGCCGTCATGCCCCCCACCGAAGACTGGCTGTGCACAAACAGCAAGGTGTCCGAGCCCGGGTAGGCGATTTCCGGTACCTCCACGAACATATTGACCCGCGTCACCGGCCGGATGACGACCCCGTAAGCCGTACGACGGTTGACATGCAGCAAAAACTGGAAGTTCTGGACACCAATCTGTTCGAATTGACCATAGGGATTGATTTGGGTCCGGGTCAGCCCCCCGGAGACGTGCAGCTGGGTCAATCGAATATTGCTCCAGGATGCCAGCGATGAGGCCAGATACCCTGCGCGCCCCCCAGGCACCGTAGTGATATCGGCCATTCCCTTGCTCACAACATCGGCGGTGGGCGCCTGCATCCCAAAGCCATACAATTCCAGGCCCGATTGGGCCGCTAGTTGGGCAGACAGCCCTAGAGCCAGGGCGGTCAGGATCGACATGCGCCGGATCATTCTACCTCCTCACCATAGGGGAAGCTAGAGATAATCTCCAGGCGGGGCCTCAAGAGTTTGTCGGCATCGGATCCCCAGAAACTGAGGTTATCAAAGTCGTTATGCTGCGGATCGACGACCAATTCCAAGCCATAGAGGTCAAAGCCGTTGACATACCGCAACACAACCGCCCCAACGTTCATGATGAGGCTGTCCGATCCGGCCTGGAACACTGCGCTCGCCATGCGGTCACCCACTCCCAGGGAATCGGTGTGCCACAAAAGATCTATTTTCATCTGGTCAGCCACTAACTGGGGGGCATCGGCTTGCGTGTGGAGGATGAGACGGCCGCCGACGATGGGATTGTTCGTGACGATAGTCAAGGAATCGATGAAGACGCCCAGACCTTTGCTATGGTTGAGTTGAATGAATGGCTGGTCGCTGGGGAAGTCTTGAACCGGGGTGTGATAGACACTCATATCTGCTTGCATTCTAAGATAGCGGGTCTTCACTGTATCAGCCCCCGTGGAAGTGGTGTCGTGAAAGGCGATGGCAAGATAGGGGGCAGAGAGGGCCTCGCGGGAATGGAAGCCGACCAGCTCCTCTTCACCGGACACCTGAATCAGGAATCCGTTATTGGTTAAGCCTTCCGTGCGCCAATCGGAAAGGACCTGGGGATTCACGCGCAGGACCAGGTGTTCCCGGTACTGTTTCGCCATCGAAGCAACGGTCACGCCCGTGAAGACCTGCACCGAGTCCTGGACCATGGTTGAGTCGCCCTTGGGCGTCAGGACCTCATCGGGGAAATCCGTTACGATGGTGAGACCGGTATCCACCTCGGTCCAAAGTGTTTCGGCGGTTTCGATGACGCTGAGGGTAAACAGAACCGCTGGTTTGGGCAGGGTATCTGCACCAAAGGTCCGACGGATGAGTATCAAATGTGCTGCTTCAAGATTGGCCAGCAAGGTGCTATCCAGGCTGCTATTGGAGACCTTGATGAGAATCCCCGCTTCCCGGAACTCGGGATCTGCGATGACGCCGGCATACAGGGTCAGGCTATTCCCGTGACTTGGCGTACGAGTCAGAGGGGCGACGGCAAAGTCATCAATGATGATCGATTTGAAACTCCAGGGCTGGCTGGGACTGAGGGGAAGCGCCGGGTTCTGCTCACAGCCGAGGAGTACCAGCACCAGGCTTGCCACCGATGCGATGACCGTAGTCCTGATCCAGGGGACGCAAAAGGAATATCGATGGATCATTGATTCGTGGAACGGAGGGGACCGGTCAAATGTTCCGCAGAATCTGCTCAAATTGATCAGCTGCCTGCTCCCAGGCCTCGTCCGATTCGGAGGGCACTTCCAACCACTGTACGCCGTTGTGGGCTTTTAGCAAGCGCGCAATTTCAGGCTCACTTTCCAGTTCTTTATCCAATACTCCCTCGGGATCACGAACCGCGATCACCTGATCGGCAAAACGGAAAGCCAAGTCCAAATTATTGATTTCCTCAGCCGGCTCAGGTAACCGATCATCGGGGGTAGCGAAGAGGTCAAGCGCGTCATATGAGTCCCGGTTGAACAGGGCGTTCGCATTGGCTGAGTGGAGTAGAAAAACGGTCTTGATGTCCTTGTAAAACTCGTCGGCGGCGTACTGCATCTGATACAGGGCCGGTACGAAACTCATCTGCCAATCATTACAGACGATGACATCGGGTTTCCAGAACAGGTGCTTGAGATTTTCCAGCGCCACCCGGGCAAAATAGGCATAACGCTCGGGGTTATCCTTCAGCATGCGGCCATTGCGGGCCTTGTAGAGCAAGTTACTGACCGGCTTGAAGAATTCAACATCTTCCAAAAAGTAGACCTGAACCTTGGTATTGGGGATAAAGGCCGATTTGACACTGCCGATCCGATCCTCGCCGGCAAAGGTGATGGGCATTTCGCGCAAGCGGATCACCTCCCGCAAAATGAATTTCCGCTCACTGATGTAGCCATACTTCGGCTGAATGAGACGAATATCAAAATCGCGATCCTGAAACAGCGAGCATATTCGCTTCGAAAACTGAGCGATGGAATAGGTGCTCGAAAAGGGTGCAATCTCGGAAGATAAGTAATAAACTTTTAACGCCATCATTTACCGCTTATTTGACTTTTTTATTCAGGTTAGTAAATCTATTTAAGATACTGGGGCGCCGCGTCTCTAAGGTCAGTCTCGGGATACTCGGCCAGGAGTTTTTGAAACTCAGCCCGCGCCCGATCATGATTCCCGGCATTCCAGTAGCTCCTGGCAATCTTCAACTGGGCATCGTCGCCCTTATCGGTACCGGCGTAGTCAAACACTCGTCCGAATTCCATGATGGCCCGTTTAAAATCCTGGGTGGCGTAAAAGCATTCCGCCAGCCAATACTGGGAATTATCAGCCAATTCGCGTGACCCGCCCCGGGCGACCAAGTCACTGAATAAATTGCCAGCCTCACGAAATTCGCCCCGCTGATAGGTCTTCAACGCCTCGATATAGCGCCTACGGAATTCATCATCGGATAGCCGGGATGCGCCGGAAAGGCTCGCCGGTTGGCGGGCGGCCATGATATCGGTAAAGCTTTGGGTTAGCGATACAATCTTGTTTTCAATCATCACCAGCTGGGACAGGATTTCGAAATTGGTGCTGTCAATAAAGGCCGCCTTGTCCTCCAATAAATTGATCTTATTCATCAGCAGGCTGAACTGATTGACCATGGCCAACTCCGAACTGTCCATGGCCGCCTTGGCTTCCACCGCAGATTGAAGCGTGGCCTTTAATTCGGGCATGACGCCCGTCATTTCCTGGAAGTTTGTTTCTAACAGGGTTATCCGCGCCTGAAGACTGTCACTTTCACGCCGGAGCGCAGCCATTCGCCCATTGATCCGCCGAAGTTCCTGGCTGACGCTGGCGCTGCTGGACCGGGTGCGCTGGGTGGGACGCTGAGCGGATCGCTCCTGCCCGGCACGGCCATCGATACCCAGACTTACATCCCCAGATGCCAAGTCCCCGGCAAAGAGAGGTACAAGGAACATTGGGGCAATCAAAACTAGCAGTACCCAGCCAAAAGGTTGCAGGCGATTCATCCAAGCTCCGGTAGTTAATGGCCCACTCACTATCCGATGAGATTCATTGAATTTAACATTTTCATACGACTTCGGCAATGATGCAGCTGCCCCGGCCCCCGGCTGCTTCATCCCAGGGGGGTAGCCGGGAGAGAGCCGGTCAGGTTTCCCCGGTGAGCAGGTAATTGGTGAGACCCACAACCAGGAGGCAGGTCAGCAGGAAAGACCCCCCATAACTCATAAACGGTAAAGGCAGCCCGGTGACCGGTATGAGTCCGGTAGCCATACCCATATTCACGAAAACATGCACCAATAAAATGGTCGCAAAGCCTACGATGGTCAGGCTGGCGAAGCGATATTGGGTGGTGGAGGCCCGATCCAGCAGCCGGAGGAATAGCCAGGCATACAGGATAAGTATGGCCATAATGGTCAAGAAACCCAATTCCTCCCCAATCACGGCGATGATAAAGTCCGTGTCGGTCACCGGGAGGAATCTGAGGTGGGTTTGAGTCCCTTCACCGATCCCCCTTCCAAAGACGCCGCCGACCCCAATGGCCGTTCGCGACTGGAGCACCTGATACCCCGCTCCACGGGGATCAGAGCTGGCATCTAAAAGGGTGAGAATCCGCCTTTGCTGATAGGGTTGAAGAGCGTTCCAGAGGGTCAACGCGAGGGTGCCGAAAAGAGCATTACCGGCGAACATCGCTACGTTCCACCGCAACCGGAACTTTGAGAAGTAGAGCACCAGGACCAAGATAAGCATCCACAAGGAGAATGTGTAGAAATTAAACCCGGTGAACAGACTGATGGCTGGAGACAAGATCACAAAAATATGGAAACCTGATATGCCCGACCAGTACATCATTGTGAAGGCCACCGCTATAAATATGATGCCCGTACCCAGGTCGGGTTGTCCAATGATCAGTAGGGCCGGTCCCGCAGCAATGGCCATCGGCACCAGGGCATAGAGAAATTTGTGGAGGTATTTTTGATAGTCGGTGAGATACCGGGCCAGGGCCAGGACGACAAATATTTTACCGATCTCGGCGGGTTGAAGCCTGAACTGTCCCAGTATTAACCACCGCCTCCCACCTGAGATAGCCGGCATGAAGTAGGTCAGTAGGAGCATGATGATCAGGGCAGCATATAGACGATAGGCAGAGGCATAATAAAACCGGGGGTGCAGCCAGCGTAGCAGCCAGATCATAAACAGAGCGATCATTAGCCAAATAATCTGCCGGGCGAAGGAGGAGCTGATCAGGGGACCTGCCAGGCTGGTGCTGTAGAGTCCCAGGAAGCCGATGAACAGTAGGAGGGCCACCGGAATCAGGAGCAGAATGTCCCAGGAAATCATACCGGCGTTAACTTTAACGAACTTGGGCAAACTCTTCCTCCCCCACCTCGTTATAGTTTTCGACAAAGTAGGTCAACACCTCCGATGCCAGGGTGGTCGCCAATCGTGAACCGAGGCCCCCCTGCTCCACGATAATCGTTACCACCATTTGGCGTCCCGACGGGGTCTGGGCAAAGCCGGTAAACCATGAATGAGCGAACCCGTGAGGATTTTCCGCCGAGCCGGTTTTTCCGAAGACCTTGGCGTTAGAAATTCTAGCCCGGAAGCCGGTTCCCCCAGGCTCGTTCACCACCTTATACATCGCTGCCTGCATGGCATCCCAAATCCGTAGGGGTAGGTCGATAACCGGTTCGTCCCGCTCCGTGGGACGTGGAGAGATAACCAGGGTCGGCGCCACCAATTTCCCCTTGTTGGCGATGGCAGCCGTCATGCGCGCGATCTGCATCGGCGTGGTCAACAGATCGCCCTGACCCAGAACCAGGTTAAGTACGTGGCCGCCCGCCCAGCCAGTGGGCGTATATTTTTGGTTCATATACCGGCGCGTGGGCACCAGACCAATCGATTCTTGAGGCAGATCCACACCGGTGGGACTTCCAAAGCCAAACTGCCGGGCCATGTCCGACCAGGCATCAAAACCAATCTTCTCGATGAGCTGGTAAAAATAGACATTGCACGACACGCGCAGGGCATCCTCCAGGTTCACCAGACCGTGACCGGCCGATACATTGCAACGGAAGAGACGATTGCCATACTGGTAGGCGCCGGTGCACTCTATGGTGGAGTCCGGGTCTATTTTCTCATCGGCCAGAGCAGCTGCCATCGCCACCAGTTTAAACGTAGAACCTGGTGGGTAAAGGCCATTGATGGGCCGGTTGAGCAGGACCTTATCAGGGTCATCCCGCCACTGTTTCCACAGAGAAACGGAAATCGCTCCGGTAAAGGGCGCCACCGGATAATCCGGCGCGCTCACATAGGCCAGTATTTCTCCCGTATGGGGTAGCATGGCAATGAGCGCGCCTCGATAACCTTCCATCAGCAGCTCGGCCATAGCCTGCATATCGATATCAAGGGCCAGAATGACGCTGTCACCCACGACGGGGTGCTGGATGGGCTTATCAGGAATCCCACCTAAATCCCTCAGCAGGTTGTCAACCAGATGATAGCTGTACCCATCTTTCCCCCGCAAGACCTGCTCGAGATGCTTCTCAATCCCGGCGGCGCCAACCAAATCCCCCGGGTAGTATCCCTCGTTTCGGTAATGATCCAACTCCTCAATGGAAATATTACGCAGATAACCGATAACGTGGGTGGCGCGGGCCCGGGCTGGATAGTGCCTGATGGCACGATCCACAAAGAAAATGCCAGGGAATTCAAGACGATGTTCCTCGATGTAAGATCGTTGGATAAAGGAGATATCATCAAGGAGCGTCACGGGTTGAAACCGCTCATAGACGCCATCCGCCTCCTCCACGAGATTCCGGATATATGCCTGCTCAATGCCCAGATAGCGACCCAGTTCGCTTAATTCGTCCAGTGTATGGCTCACCTCAGCTGGTATAACCGCCAAACTGTACTGGGGACGGTTGGTTACCAGGTATTTCCCATGACGATCAAACATCATCCCCCTCGGGGCGGGCAAACGTACCGCTCGGATGGAGTTGTTTTCCGCATAGGCGGCATATTGACTATGGTTGATGATCTGGAACTGAAAGAATCTCAGGCCAATGAGTCCCAGCAGCAGGAGCATGATGGCGGCCAGAAAATTCCGTCTCCTCAAAAAATTCGCTGGGGTTTGATAATTCACAGGCCGCTCTACAATAAGGGAACCATATAGCGCATGCCGGTGATCATGATGCTGGAGATAAACACCTCCAATAAAATATTGTTCACTACGATACCCAAGGGAATATGCAAGCCTTGAATCATCATCAGTTGGTATAAAAGGGCATGTCCTACGAGGCTACCATAAATATACAGGTTGATCACCCGGGGCGTCCAGACAGCCAAATTGCCACTCAGTGTACCCAAGCTATATCCCACCACTGACTTCACCAATGCGTTGGTTCCCAATACACTCAGGGAACCGGTGAGATCCTGAAGGAAACCCACTCCGAACCCCAGCAGGATACCTGGCACACGCCCGAAGCGGACCGAAAAGAATACCAGAAAGATGAGGACAAAATCGGGGCGAACAGTGCCGATCTTCAGGGTAGGTGCCAGGAAGAGCTGGCTGGCCATCACCCCGACCAGGATAGCCAGGAACCTAAGACCCTGCGCCACGGCCTACCATGACAAATACATATTCCGCCTCGGATGGATCGACGTTTAAGCGAACTCGGACACGACTGAAGTTTTCACCAGGTACATTCACCACCTCATCAACGATGGCCACCGGCATATTTTTAGGGTAAATATCTGAAAAGCCCGAACTGAGGACTCGATCACCAGGGTAAATCGGGCTATTGAGTAGCAGGCCGCTGATTTCGGCGAAGGGACCGTAGAGCGGTTCCAAGATACCCCGCAGACCTTCCGCACCTACCTTGACCGATAGCCGGAAGTTCCGATCATTGACCAGATGAACAACGGTCGCCTTTTGCGCCACGGTGATGGTTTTGCCCAGCAAACCATCCATGGTCAGGACCGGTTGGTTGGGTAGTACGCTCTGATTCGTACCCACATTCAAGGTGACGGTGCTGAGGGATGTAGAGGCGCCCCGGTTAATTACCTCGGCGACCTGGAGATCGTAGGGCTGGGTTTCGGTGAAGTGCAACATGCGGCGCAGTTGATCATTTTCCCGGCCGGCTTCAGCCAACTCGGCATTGATCAGTGCATAGCGCATGAGCCGCTGTCGCAACGCTTGGTTTTCCTCTTTATAGCTCATCATTTCCGACAACCCTAAGGTCAGGCTGGGAACACTCGTAATGATACCGGTATATAATTTCTGAAGGGCCATGGCCTGGGGAGATGCGGCGGTAAGGAAAAGCGTAAGTGAAATAAGGATGGTCAGCATGAGCAGGAGCTCGTCCCGGAAAAAGGCCAAGATCTCGAATAAGTTGCGCATCTAATCCCCGGCCAGGTTCAGGACAGCATGATGGCTGAGTATTTCTTGATATTTTCCAGCACCATCCCGGTACCCCTGACGACGCTGGTGAGTGGGTCTTCCGCCACATGCACCGGGAGATTGGTCTCCTCACGAATCACCTTATCAAGGCCCTTAAGCAGTGCACCGCCCCCCGTAAGAATGATGCCCCGGTCAAGGATATCGGCGCTCAGCTCCGGTGGCGTACGCTCCAGGGCTCGTTTAATGGCGTTGATGATCTGGTGCAGTGTATCGGCCTGGGCCTTACGAATTTCGTCGGGTGAGACCGTGATGGTCTTGGGTATTCCGGTCACCAGGTCGCGACCCTTGATAACGACCGGTGTATCGTGATTCACAATGCCGGTACCCACCTCGATTTTAATGCGCTCAGCCGTGCGATAACCCAGTTCCATTTTATGTTCGTTATGGAACCACTCGACAATGGAATCATCCAGTTCGTCCCCGGCTACACGGATCGCCTCTTTAGTAACAATGCCGTTTAGCGCGATGACCGCAATTTCGGTGGTGCCGCCACCGATGTCGACGATGATGTTCCCCACCGGCTTGGCAATATCCAGTCCGAGACCGATGGCGGCTGCTACCGGCTCCTCAATGAGAAAGACTTCCCGGGCATTGGCCCGTTCCGCCGACTCTCGAACGGCGCGCTGCTCCACCGGAGTAACGCCAGAGGGAATGCAGATCACCATCCGGGGGCGGGCGAGGCGGCTCAGGTGCATCTTGCGGATGAACCCCTGGATCATGCCATCAGCCATCTCGAAATCGGCAATGACGCCATCTTTTAATGGTCGGATTGTCTGGATATGCTGGTGGGTTTTGCCGAGCATCTCCTTGGCTTCGTTGCCAACGGCGATGACTTTATCCGTGTGAACATCCTTGGCCACGATGGAAGGCTCATTGACCACGATTCCCTGGCCCATCACCCAAATGAGCGTATTGGCGGTACCCAAATCGATAGCAATGTCTTTGGAGAACAACCGTGAGAAACTAAAGTTGGATTTTCTGCCTCGTGCCATTTGGTTGGTCCTTTAATGTCTAAAATGCCGCGTGTGCGTAAAAATCATAGCTACATCATGCGAATTGGCGGCGGCAATCACCTCCGAGTCCCGCACACTGCCCCCCGGCTGAATAATAGCCGTGATACCCAGCTGAACCGCCTCCTCCAGCCCGTCGGGAAAGGGGAAAAATGCGTCCGAAGCCATGGCCGCGCCGGTCAGGTTCAAACTCGCCTTGGCAGCCTTCATGCCTGCCAGAATCACAGCGTCCACTCGGGACATCTGCCCGGCGCCTACGCCCAACAGCTGATCAATATTATTGAATATGATAGCGTTAGACTTGACAAATTTAACCATTTTCCAGCCTAAACGCATGGCTTGCATATCCTGGTCGGTGGGCTCTTTTTGGGTCACCACCTCCCAACCTTCCTCACCCTGGGAGCTGTCCGCCTCCTGGACCAGAAATCCGCCAGCCACTGACTTGATTTCCCTGGCAGCTGCCACCGGCCTGTTCTCAGCCGCCTGCAAGAGGCGGAGATTCTTCTTTCTGGTGAGGCGGGCCAGGGCCTCGCTCGTAAAGGCGGGTGCGATGATGCATTCCAAGAACATTTCAGCCATGGCCTGGGCCCCCTCCTCATCAACGGGACGGTTCAGGCCCACAATGCCCCCGAAACTGCTCACCGGATCGGTGGACAAGGCCCGGCGGTAGGCCTCCGTCACCGTCTCCCCCAGGCCAAATCCACAGGGGTTGGCATGCTTGACAATGGCCACGGCCGGACCCGCAAACTCCGATACGATCTGATAGGCGGTCTCCGCATCGGCATAATTGTTGAATGAGAGCTCCTTGCCGTGGAGCTGCTCCCATAGCGGTTCCCGCCCGGTTGCCAGGTAGAAACCGGCCTGCTGGTGGGGGTTTTCACCATAGCGCAGTAACTGGTGACGCCGGGCATGGATGGTGATCGTTGGAGGCAGGTCTTCGGAGGGTGGCGCGAAATATGCCCCGATCAGCTGGTCGTAGGCGCCGGTTTGCTGGAAGACCTCCGCCGCCAGGGATTCACGCTCATCGTGTGGAATATTCCCATCGTGCTGCGTGTAGAGTTGCTGGAACCGGGGATAGTGCTCCGGCCGGCAGAGGACCAGGACATGGGCGTAGTTCTTGGCCGCGGCCCGTAGCAAACTTGGGCCCCCGATATCGATATACTCCACCAGCTCTTCCCTGGAAAGTCCCTTGGCCATCATCTCCTCAAAAGGGTACAGGTTCACCACCACCAGATCGATGGGTGTTTGACCGAGGTGCTCCAGGTCACGGCCGTGGGCCGGTTTGTTCCGGTCGAAGAGAATGGGACCGAAAACCCGCAGATCAAGGGTCTTCAGCCGGCCGTCCATGAGGGCGGGCTGGCCGGTGATTTCCTCCACCGGCGTCACCGGAATCCCCAGATTCTCGATCTTCCGAGCGGTCCCGCCGGTGGAGATGAGGCTGAAGTCATGCTCATGGAGGAAGGGGGCCAGCTCCTCCAGACCCGATTTGTCCCACACACTGATAAAGGCTCGTTTCACAAAGGGTCCCTAGTCTTGTATAGGTTCGGTAAAGTTAATGGCGGCTCCAGGTGCGGTGTCCCATCCTCCCAATCGATAGCCCCCCGGCAGAGGGCCGCCACCACCTGGGAATAGAGGCGGTGTTCCTGCTCCAGGACCCGGGCGGCCAGGGTCGCGGGCGTATCCTCAGGCTCCACCGGCACGGTGACCTGGGCCACCGTGGGACCGTGGTCGTACTGCGCATCGACAAAGTGCACCGTCGCCCCGGACATCTCGGCACCCGAGGCCAGCACCGCCTCGTGCACCCGCCGGCCGTAAAACCCCGGGCCTCCGAAGTCGGGCAGCAGGGCCGGGTGGATGTTCAAAATCTTCCGGGGATAGGCACGCACCACTTCCACCGGGACCATCTTAAGGTAGCCGGCCAGGATCAGGAAATCGATGGCCCCGTCATTGAGGGCTTTCACCAGACTGGCTGGTGTTTGGCCCGCCACCGGGTAAGGGTAGAGCTCGATAGCGTGTTCACGAGCATAGGCCGCCGCCGGGCATTCAATCTTGTCGGTGACCACCAGCCCCACAACGCCGTCGATCACGCCGTCCAATACGGCTTGATGGATGGCGCGAAAATTGCTCCCGTCCCCGGAGACGAACAGGGCCAGCCGTTTCATGCCATCAGGCCCCGGCCACCGTGCCGCTCAGGACGCTGTCTTCCCAGCCAGTGAGCCTCACCGGTTGGAACGTCTGCTCCAGGCGTTGGCCGTTGACCGGGACCCGCACCCGGAGATAGTTGTCGGTCAGGCCCTCCCAACGATCTTCCTTGACGGACCGCTCAAAATAGACTTCCTTGATCTGCCCGATAAAACGCTGAGCGTAGGTCTGCTCCTTTTTACGACTGATCTCCCGCAATACTGCGCTGCGCTCTTTCCGCAGGACCGGATCTACCGGGTCGGTCAGCTTGGCGGCCACGGTGCCGGTACGCTCAGAAAAGCGGAAGATATGATGGTAGGTGGTGGGGAGTCTAGTGAGAGCGTCGGCCAGCTGCTGAAAATCAGCGTCGGTCTCACCTGGAAAACCGACGATCACATCGGCCCCAATGGCTGCGTCCGGCAGGGCTGCCGTGATGCGATCCATGATCCTGCGGTAATCGGCCATGGTATAACGGCGACGCATAGCCCGGAGAATCCGGTCCGATGCGTGCTGCAACGGTACATGGAAATGAGGGCAGATTTTCTCGCTCCCGGCCACCACCTTCAACAGTTCATCGGTCACCAGGTTGGGTTCGATGGAGCTGACCCGGACGCGCCGGAGCCCGGCCACGTCACTGACCTGGGCCAGCAGGTGGTGAAAGCGGTGGGCGCCATCCCCCCAGGTGCCGATATTCACCCCGGTGAGCACCACCTCGCGGAACCCCTCGGCCACCAGCCGACGGACTTCGCTCAGGCAGCTGGCCAGTGGACGGCTGCGGGCACGGCCTCGGGCCATGGGAATGATGCAGTAGCTGCAGGCATAGTCGCAGCCCTCCTGGACTTTCAGGAAGGCCCGGGTGCGGCTGGTAGCGGAGATGAACGGGGATTCGTCGTAGGTCTCCAGGTCACCGGTATCGGTCACCCGCACCAACGGCCGGTCACGTTGTCCCCCCTCGAGGCGGTCCAACAGGTCAAAAATCTGGTATTTTTCATGGGTACCCAGCACCATGTCCACGCCGTCCAAGGCAGCCACCTCCTCAGGCTTGACCTGGGCGTAACAGCCCACAGCCACCACCCGGCCCCCCGGTGAAGCCCGCACGGCCTGGCGGATGATCTGGCGGCTCTTGGCGTCGGCTTCATTCGTCACGGTGCAGGTGTTGATGTAGGTCAAATCTGCCGGTTGGTGAAAGGGAACCACCTCGTAACCCCGCCGGGCAAACAGGGCCGCGATAGACGCGGTTTCGGCCTGGTTGAGTTTGCAACCCAGGGTGTAAAAACTCACCCGTCGAATCGGGTGGCGCCGGTCTTCGGATACCGGCAGATCAGGCTTCATAGCACGCTACGAAATGGCCCGGCGCCAGCTCCTCAAGGGGCGGCACGGCCTGAATACAGGCGAGGTTGGCGGCGGCCTGGTAGACCGGACACCGGGGATGGAAGGGACAACCGGAGGGCGGATCGGAGGGACTGGGCACGTCCCCCTGGAGGACGATCCGCTGGGCCTTCCGGCCCGGATCGGGGACCGGCACCGCCGAGATAAGGGCCTGAGTGTAGGGATGGAGCGGCTGGTGAATAACCTCTTGGGCCGACCCCATTTCCACAATGCGCCCCAGGTACATGACCGCGATGCGGTCGGAGATGTGTTCCACCACGCTCAGATCGTGAGAGATAAACAGGTAGGTCAGATCAAGTTCTTGTTGAAGGTCCTTGAGCAGGTTAATCACCTGGGCCTGGATGGATACATCCAGGGCGCTCACCGGCTCATCACAGATGAGCAATTTCGGCCTGACCGCCAAGGCCCGGGCAATGCCGATGCGTTGGCGCTGGCCGCCGGAGAACTCATGGGGATAACGGTCGGCATCGGACCGGGTCAGCCCCACCAGGTCCAGCAGGCGGTCAATTTCCTCATCGACAGCCTCCCTGGGCACCACCCGGTACAGGCGCAGGGCCTCAGCGAGATGCCCCCGGACCTTCATGCGCGGGTTGAGCGAACCGTAGGGGTCCTGAAAGATA
>JADFNF010000019.1 GCA_022563485.1 Fidelibacterota bacterium
TTCATTGACCAAGTCAAATTCGGTGAGGCTGCCCAGGACCGGGAGCTGGTTCGCCTCCGCCAGCCGGTACCGGTAAAATCCGGCCACCAGGGCCACATTAAAGGCCATGATGCCCAAGAAAAGAAAGAAACCATAAGTCGATAGAAATTTTTTCATATGCATACAATACTCGGGTGGCCCACCGGGTTATGGGCGGCTCTCACACCGCCGTCACCACCAGTCATCATCCCCCGCCTCTTCTTGTTGAGCGGCCGCCTCTTCAGCCAGCCAGGCGTCAAACTCTTCCTGGGTTTCCACCGTGAGAAATCCGCGCATGCGGTAGTGCCCCAGGCCGCAGAGCTGGGCGCAGGCGATCTCGAAGGTCACATTGGGGTCCTCCTTAATCTCCCGCAGCTCGGCGGTTGTGAGGGTGGGGATAAACCACACCGGGATGCTCATGCCGGGGATGGCGTCCTGCTTCACCCGCATCTCCGGCAGACCGAAGCTGTGAATCACGTCTTTGGATGTCAGGTGGATAATGACCGGTTTATTCACCGGCAGATGAAGTTGATTAATGGTGGTGATATCGTCTTGGGCATAGGGGTCGCTGCGGTCCAGGCCCAGGGGATTGGTCTCAGCATCCAGCAGGTCCAACGAGGTCTTGCCGAAGATGCCGTCCGCTCCCGGATAGTGGATGTTCCAGGCGAACTGCTCGGAAACCACTCGCACCACAGTGGCTTGACTCTCCTCTGGAAAATCATTTTTCACCGTCGCCCAGATGGGCAAGGCGAGGCCAATCAACAGGATCGCCTCAAACAGGGCCACTCCGCCTTCGATATAGCTGGAGTAGTGGGACGTAACTCCCACATAATCGGCTTTCGGCTGCCTGGCGGACCGGAAACGGATCACGGTGTAAATAAAGTATATCCCCCAACCTACAAACAGGACCGCCATAAGCCAATGGACCCAGCCAAGGAGCCGATCAATCCCGGCTCCGTGGACCGAGGCCAGGGGCGGCAAACCTAACATATTCTCCATATATCCCATTCCCCTTTTATCGACCACCCGTGCGTGATATTCTTCCCGGGTCAAGGCCGAATGAAGGGTAAACCCCGTTAATGATCTCCAATTCTAGCGGCCCGTCAAACAGATTTGGCGCTGGCTGCAAGCAACGCATTCGATTTTCTGTGCAGGTGGATAAAGAAGCTGGCGAACCCTCCCAGGACGGTACCGGTGACCCCCAGCATGCTGAACATCGCCACCTTGATCCCGATGACGGCCGGGTCGTCGGGAGCACCGAAGCAGGTGGAACAGGCCCGGGCCAAATCGGGCACCACCAACCAGGTGCCGGTCAGCAAAACCGTGAAGTTGAAACGATTCAGGTGACGATACATAAATCCCTCACAGAGTTTTGAGTTTCTGAAAGACTTTGACTCCATACACGATCAGGACCGCACCGGCAATGAATGCCAGGAGTCCCAAGACCAGGTCGGTGCCACCGCCTCCATATTCGGCGTAGGAGCGCAAACCCCAAACACCAAAGCTAAAGCACAGGAGGATGGAAAGGGTGATAAAGAAGATGTGGAACTGTTTAAGCGACATTGGGTGTGCCCCCAAAATCGTAAATAGACGCTATGATCAGGATAAAAAGGGCCAGTAAAAAGAAGAAGGTCATGAGCAACAGCCAGTAGATTATTTTCTTTTCCGACCGCAAATGCATGAAGACACTCGCCACCAACGATCCCTTGACACTCGCTATCAACAGGGCCACCACTACGGCTGTACCGATGGGCAGGCTCAGGTAGCCGATGGCCACCGTAACCACCGTCAGGACCGCCAACGCCCCGAAGATATACAGGTAGGTTTTCGTATGCTGGCCAACGTCGTGTGCTGTATGGTTCATGGCAGCTCCTACAGTAGGTAAAAGATCGGAAAAAGGAATATCCAAACAAGGTCGACAAAGTGCCAGTAAAGGCCGGCAATCTCGATACGGTTGGTGAAGCGCTCGGGGTCGGTGGCCCACATTTTACTTCCGGCCCCCAAGAAGTAGCCATTTACGATCAGGCCGCCGATAATGTGCAAACCATGCAGACCAGTGATCGTAAAGTAGATCGCCAAAAACGTGCTGGACGAGGGATAGAGATGGTGCGAAAACTTCTCGCTATACTCAAAGCCCTTGGCCACCAGGAACACCAGAGCCAGGATAATGGTGGCCCCCATATAGAGCCGGTACCGGTCGAAGTTCTGGGTCTTGAGCGACGCCCACGACATGACCATCGTCACGCTGGAACTGATGAGCACCAGAGTATTAAAAGTGGCGATGGGCACGCTCAGGATGGAGGAGCCCTCGGGCCAGTCGACGGCGCCTATCCGCAGGAATATGTAGGCCGAGAACAGCCCGCCGAACAACATGACTTCGGAGGCCAGAAACAGCCAGATACCCAGTTTGGCGTTGTTCAGACCCGTGTCTTCACGAATCTCAACGGTATATGGGATCATCTCCATGGACAACTATCCCTTCTCGGGTTGATTTTGGGGCAGGAAGTCTGCTTCATGACCCGGCACACTGTACTCGTAGGCCCCCCGGTAGACTACGGGCGGTGTGGCGAAGTTGCCGTGTCCCGGCGGCGAGGTAGTGGCCCACTCCAAGGTGGTAGCCTGCCAGGGGTTATCACTCTCAACTTTCGGCCCTCTGAGGCTCCGGAGAATGTTATAAATAAACGGTAGTTGGAAGACAAACAACAGCCAGGCCGAGATGGACATCCATTCGTTGGTCCACAGGACGCCGCTGGCATGGGCATACTGCTCACCCGCGTCCCACAGGCGCCGGGAGACGCCGGCCAACCCCTGAACGAACATGGGCATGAAGATGCCGTTCATGAACACCATGGATCCCCAGAAGTGAACCTTGCCGAGAGTTTCACTCAACTGCCGACCGGTGATTTTGGGGTACCAGTGATAGATACCGGCGAACAGGGCGAAAATGGTGCCCGGCGCTACTATATAATGAAAGTGGCCGATGACATAGTAGGTGTCATGCAGGGGGATATCCGCCGCCGCCAACCCCAGTGGCAGGCCGGTGAGCCCACCGATGGCGAACATGGGCAAAAAACCCAAGGCAAACAACATGGGGGTGGTGAACCGGATGGAGCCGCCCCACAGAGACAGCAAAAGCGCCGTAAGGATAACGACCGATGGAATAGAAATAATCATGGTGGTGGTCTGGAAGAAGGCGCTGATGGCGGTGCCCATGCCCGTCAGGTACATGTGGTGGGCCCAGACGACGAAGGACATAAATCCCAGGAAAATCGTCGAGTAAACCATAGACTTGTAACCCCAGAGCGGTTTACGGGTATTGGTGGCGATCACCTCGGCCACAATGCCCATGGCCGGCAGGATGAGCACGTAGACTTCCGGGTGGGCCAGGAACCAGAACAGGTGCTGCCACAGGAGCGGACTCCCCCCGCCGGAGACCTCCAGAATCTGGCCGCTCACCACCAGACCGCTGGGCAGGAAAAAGCTGGTGCCAAGCAACCGGTCCATCAGCTGCAGCACGCCAGCCGCCTCCAACGAGGGAAACGCCAGCAGCAGCAAAAAGGCCGTCACCAACTGGGCCCAAACGAAAAACGGCAGGCGCATCCAGGTCAGCCCCTTGACCCGCAGTTGGATAATCGTGGTGATGAAGTTGATGGATCCCAGCAGAGACGAAGTGATCAAGAAAATCATCCCAAACAGCCAGAAGGTCTGGCCCATCGTAGCTATGTCAGCCAGGGGCGGGTAGGAGGTCCAGCCCGAATTGGCCGCCCCACCGGGCACAAAGAAGCTCACCATCATGATCACACCACCCAGGAAATACGCCCAGTAGCTGGTCATATTGATCTTGGGAAAGGCCATATCGGGGGCACCGATCTGGAGTGGTACGATGTAGTTGCCGAAGGCGCCTACCGCCAGGGGAACCACCCCCAGGAAGATCATGATGGTGCCGTGCATGGCCCCCAGTTGGTTGTAGAATTCCGGTAAAATGATGCCCCCCGGCGCGTTATCCTCCCCCAGCAGTCCGCCGATGAAGGGCACCGGCTGGCCGGGATAGGCCAACTGCCAGCGCATCATCATCATCATCGTAAAGCCGGCCAGCAGGAAAAACAGGGCCGTGATGCCGTACTGAAGCCCAATGATTTTGTGATCCTGGGAAAAAATATATTTCCGCCAGAAACTCATTTCTTGATGATCACCGTGGGTGCTCAAACTATACGGCCTCCTTCATCCCATTTTCCTACCTTTAATAAAATAGTTCCATATCCGCCACCATCAGGGCCAACAAAACCGGCAAATAGACTATGGACGCCCATAAAAGTCGTCGCGCGTGGAGGACGCCACTGTGTCGAGCCGCCTCGATAGCAAAGCCCAGGAAGCCCACTCCCAGCAGCCCGGCCCCGATGAGATAGGGCCAGCTGGTAAGGCCCAAATAGGTGGGCACGAGGCTGCCCAAAAGCAGGGCAATGGAGAATCCGATGATGTGCCAGACAACGGCGCGCCCCGTGGGGTCCACCGTCGGCAACATCCGCAGTCCACCCCGGCCATAGTCTACCCGATAAATTTTGGCGATGGCCAGAAAATGAGGAATCTGCCACGAGAAGAGAATAACAAAGAGGACCCCGGCCCCGGCAGTAAACTGGCCGCTGGCGGCGATCCATCCACCAACCGGCGGCAGCGCCCCCGGCACCGCCCCGATGATGGTGTTCCAGGTGGTCCGCCTTTTAAGAGGCGTATAGATAAAAATATACGTAAAGAGTGTTAAAGCCGCCAGAAGACCGGTAACAGGATGGACTGTGAGGCCCAACATAACCACCCCTATCATGGAAATCGTCACTCCGAAGATCAGCGCTTCCCAAGGGGCTAACCGACCCGATGGCAAGGGCCGATGCCGGGTGCGACGCATTCGGTAATCGTTGCGACGCTCCCAGTACTCATTCAGGCTCGCCACTCCTCCAGACGAGAGGCCAGAGCCTATCATCAGGCGCAGAAATTGCCAGCTATCCCAGCCGACGCCGGTCGATTTGGCCGCCAAGTAATACCCCAGGGAGGTGGAAACCAACACCATCATGGTGATATTCGGCTTGGTGAGTTCCCAAAATGCGCCCAACTTCATCCTAAGGCGACGGGCATTCATACGTGCACCGGGACCGTGGCCAGGTTGGGTCCCCGCGACCGGGGATAAAAATGATAGACTCTGAGGGTGGTCAGGAAGCTCAGACCCAGCAGGGCGGCACCCGCCGCCACGTGCGCGGTGGTGATCGTCACCTGCTTCAGACTTAGGACGGTGAGGGCGCCCAGGCTAATTTGCCCCAACAGCAACACGAGCATCGCCCCGGCCATCGGTCGCAGGCTGCGGACCCGCTCCTGGTCACGCCATATTTTCACCATCGTGGTCACCACCGCCAAGGCCACTCCCAGCGCTCCGAGCCGGTGAGTAAAATGAATCAGCAGCTGCCCCCGGGTGACGCTGGGCAGTTCCAGCCCCCAGCGGCGCCAGTTGATCTCCTCGATCAGGTCAGCGCTGAAAGCCGACCAGTATCGTCCCCCGGCCAGGGGGAAATCAAAGTAGGCCAGGCCCGCGCCGGTATGGCGCATCATGGCGCCCAGCAGCAGTTGGAGAAAGATCAAACCGGTGGTGAGGGTGACCCAGCGCCGGATATCCTGGGCAGAAGGGGTCACGGGCGCTGCCTGAGCTTCTGAGGTAAATTCCCGCGAGGTGACATAACCCAAGGCAATGACCAGGAGGAAAAAAGTTTGCGCCAGGACGGCGTGCAAGACCGAGACCGGGGTCGGCAACAGCAGCAACACCGTGATGCCCCCCAGCAGGCCCTGGGCAATCACGGCGGTCAGCGCAATCCATCCCAAACGACGGACCCAGCCCCGCTCTTCGGTCCGCCATAGCCAGACAGCCAGGATAACCATCAGCATCCCGACAAGGCTGGCGATCAGGCGGTGGCTATGCTCATAAAAGATACCCCCCACCATATCCGAAAGGGGGAAGGCAAACATGAACCGGCCATAGGTATTGGGCCAATCGGGAACCGAAAGGCCGGAACCGGTGCTGGTTACCAGTCCACCAGCGAAGATCAACCCCAGGGTGGCCCAGCCGGTTACCATGGCCCAAAGGTGGAGGGGCCGGTTATATGTCACGGCTATAACCGTCGCCGGGATGTAAAGTAGGAGCCATGTCGACCAATCGGATCAGGGTTGGCGTTGACTATTTCCTCGTGGGCGCTTCAAAGGTGAAATCCAAGGTGATGGTTTCACCCTCCTTCACCGTGATCGTCTGGGTCTGGGCGAGGAGGCGTTTGCTCTCATGCCAGGCCCGCACCGTGTAGGTTCCGGCAGGCACATCTTTAAGGGTAAAATCACCCTGGTCATCGCTGACGGAATAAAAGGGATGGCTGAAAATACCGACCCAGCATCGCATCCAGGGGTGAACGTCGCATTTGATGGCGAAGATATCCTCAGGCTTATCGAAAACTTTGTTCTTCTTCTTGACGATCTTGGGCATGGCCATGTTGAACTGGCGATTTACTTTGGAAAGGCTATGGACGTTATGCAAGGTCCCATCGCTATTGCGGATTTCCACCGTCTGACCGGCCATGGCGCCCCAAACATGGGGATCGTACATGCAACCGTTCTGGTCCAGCACGACCGGCTCCTCGGGAACTGGAAAGGTCTGTCCCTCAAGGCCCGACTCGATACTCACCATGACATATCTAAGAGTGGCGTTTTCATTGACAACCACCGATTGAGAGTAAACCGGTTCGGAATGGGCAACTTTGCAAACGGGGTCGGCGGCCATCTTGATGGCCCTTGGCTTGGGACCGGAGCCTTTAAAATTGATTCGGCCCTTGATGTCGCCTCCAGCCAAGAGAATCTGGGAGGCAAGCAACAGGACACTCAGTGTCATCGCCAGCTTGATTAAATTCCGCATTAGTATGCCCTTCTTTACTTTTAGCCTCGGTTTTTCAAGCTAAACCCCGCAGGGAGGTTGTCAATCAGCGCCCAACCCCGAGCCAGCGGCTGTGCCGTTTGCGCCTGGTCCCATCCTCCGGGATCAAGCTGATCCCTCCGTCAAGTAGGCTGGTTAATAATTGCGGGTGAATACGGTAGGTTGGGTTGGGGATTGCTTTCCTATAAGGTGCGCTGGTTCCCGTGGCAACAACCAAAAGATTGTATCCGTTTTCATAACAGAAAATACAGCCAGTGGGAAACCGCAATAAGGTTCGTCCTGTTGTTCATGCACCTATGGTTCGACCGTTCCCTCGGCCCTCGTTCCTTCTGACGTGTGTACCGAATTCGAGTCCAACTTACGATTGACCGGCCCAACAATTCAACCCATATTCGCCCTATGCCCTTCACGGCACTGGTCTACATTCGAGGTCCATCGATGCCGAGATGTGCGGCTGCAATGGGTAGCTGATTTCTGCCCCTAACGGTGGAGATGGGGAATAATCATACGGATGGAAAATTGAAGAGGCAGAGGTCGGTGGTCCTGTATAACGATGTGGACCATCCAATATCCCCCTGCCTCCTCAATGCCGGTTACGGGCTGCTGGTTATTCAGCAGCTATTGCATCCGCCCCTATTCCTCATGGTGCTCAGCAGGCATCATCATCATGCTAAATGACACGTGGCTATTGTTGCTTGAAAGCGTCATACCGGTGGGCGATTCAGCCACCAGGTTGGTGCTATCGGCATTGTAATAGCCGAAGAGGTGATCATCGGCGGTGTACGTCTCGCCTCCGCCGACCACCCCTACATAATAGGTCTCCCCTTCTAACAGGTCAGTGAACTCGGCAATGACGGTCTGGGGGGCGATGGTGGTGTCCGACTCGGGGATATCGTGCGCATGGTGGCTGGCGATGACCGCGGCCGCGGCAAAGGTCTCGCCGACCCAGAGGTGGATCATCACCCCGTGACCTGCGTCTTTTTCCAGTAGATCGCCATGCTCATCAGGCATGAACATGACGGAAGCCTCGATGGTCCCTTCAAACGGCTCATCGCTGCAGGCCCAACCGGCCATGGTCAAAGTCATTATAAAAATGGTGGCTGCGAATTTCTTAATCATCACAGTTGCCCTTTCTCTAGAGTGTTGAATAACGATTACGGTCCAGATCAGCGCGGTGCTTGTTCACCGGGCTGTACAAACTCATGTGCCAGATAGTCTACCAGCTCCCAGATCTGATCATCAGTAATAATCCCGTCCAGGGACGGCATGGCACTACCGGCAATTCCGGTCTTAATAGTTCGGAACAGATCCATGCGCGTGCTTCCACCGATAAACAGCCACGGCTTGTTCAAATCAGGGGGCGTGATCTTATGGCCCTGCTCATCCCTAAGCGCTGCCGTACTGGGGCCATCACCATGGCCGGACAGACCATGACATTTCCCGCACTCAATGCCTTCGTACCAAGTCTTCCCTTGGCGGATGGTTTTCGCGGTCATGGGTGGCACAACTGCCGGATAGGAGATGACCTGTGGCGGCTCATCGGTGGCAAAGCGGGGGTACAACGACTTGATATAGGCCAAGACCGCCTCACGGTCATCACCGCGCAGATGGGCCCAGGCCAGCATGCTGTTCCGTTGGCCCATACCCTTGCTGAGGGTCGTGTACAGGTCCTCGTGGAGCGGTAAATCGCCGTCGATCGTAGACTTGATCTTGTACTGCCCCAGGGTAAAATCACGGGGCTTGACGTACAGGTTGGCCGCCACAATGCCGTCCCCCTTGCCGGTAATCCCGTGACACGGCGAGCAGCTATCCAGGTAAACCTTGCGTCCCCGCTTCAGATCAAGATCTTGGGCCGCGACAAGAGACAGCACGGTGAAAAGTAATACGATTCCGATAAAGTGTTTCATCCATCCACCTCGTTAAAATGCAAACATGACCATAAACATGAGCCAGCTCGAGTCGACACTCACCACCCGGCCCATTCCGGCCGCCCAGCTGGGGTTGTACATCCTCTCCGGCGGTTCAGGATACCCGAACAGGTTGTCCTGCCGGCCATATTCCAGCATGAAAACCACCGGCTGGATGGGGTGGTAGTGCAGCTGCACTACCCACCGCGTGATGTCGGTCTCTCCACCCGTCATATTTCGGGGCATGATGTCAGAACCGGAGAGGGTATCTCCTTCAACGACATAACTGATGTTCTGCCGTAGATAGGCCCCATTAACCTTGTCGGCCCACTGGTTGGTCACATTCACCCAATCAAGACGGGGCGATAGATACAGTTTGGTAGGGATGAGCACCAGATCGACCCCTACAAAACCGCCGGTATAGTCAAAGGGGCGGGTAAGCCATTCGATCCCTTCGCTGGCGGATGTCATGGCTTTGTGGAGGTGGTCACCGCCACCCTCGTCACCACCGCCACCGCCCGCAAAGTAGGGCATGCGCTTATCGGTCATGTCGATGTCGTCATCATGCCCAACGAGGTATTGGCCAAAAAAGTTCAGGTGATAACCGAACAATACCAAGTCGATGGAGGCGTCCACGCCTAACCGATTAAAATTGACATTCTCCGGGGTGGTGTGGACGTTGAATGTCTCCCCCAGAATCTCAGGCTCCTGCCAGTATTCGATCATGGCTTCGTTGGGGAAGGGGTTGCCAGGGAGGTCCCTGAGGTTCTGGGTGCCGAAGTACCCCAGCCCCCCCACGGTCACCTTCTTCAACGGGCCGGCAAAGTACTGGGACCAGGCCAGTCGTGCGTAGAGGTCTTTGTTGAGGTTGGTGTCAAAATGGGCATTGGTACCGTTGACCACCGAAAGGTCGTATCGGATACGGCTCAGGCCAAATGAATGGACGCCGTAGATGGACATACCGACCTTGGGCGCAGAGAGGCTCACCGCCCCTTGCACCGGCCTGATATTGTAGACCTCATAGGGGGCCAGGGCCGAGCTGAGTCGCCGGAGCGAGGAGAACGGTAGTTCCAACTCGAACCGGCCAAACCGGAAATTGAGCAGGCCGCTGCCGCTGCTCAACACATTGTTATAGGCGAAAAACGCCTGTTCCCAATGCACCGAGGTCGGCGATTTGAACCGCCCACCTTCCACCTCCAGCTCCTGTTCGATACCGAAGCTGGAGAAGAAGGAAAGATGTTTGCCGAGGACGCCACCCATCCAGATGTGCCCCCCCATATCCCGAAAGGAGTTCACATCGTACTGGCCATTGGCCGGTAATCCCGTGGGCGGCACGGCTGCCATGCCACTTTTGATCGTGCGATCCACGAACATTTCGTGCAGCATGCCGGAAAAGTGCACCGCCTGTATGGACCACGGCGCCGTCTCTTCGATGGTCCCGGGCAATTGGTAACCGTTTACCCTGACCCGCTCACCAAAATCGTTGAGCTTGGGTATGGCCACATGACACGTCTGGCAGGGCTTCCCGTACTTGCGCCCAAAAGCAGGGATGGCGAATGCCGCCTTCGGGAGCAGCCCGAGAAAGACAAAGACCATCAAGACATGAAATAAGCGGACACGGTGTTGGAAATGCGAGTTGTGAATCATATTATCCTCCATGCAAATAAGCCCGATTAACGATGATAAATTATTATAATAAGATATTAATATCCTAGTTTTATTTTTAGTGTCTTTCAACGAAGGCGAATAGCCGTCTACGCCATTCGCAATTTCATAGGGAGGTTCCATAAAAATGGCCGGCATGATGCCGGCCAGACAGATTCGGTTTAATCGGGAGGTGACCACAAGGACAAGTCCAAAAGGCCTCGTCCAACAGTTATGTCAGGCGCAAAATATCGGCAGAGAGCGGCGGGGGGTCTCCTGGCCCTTAGTTCCCCACCGAATAGACGTAATCCCTGAGGGTCTCCAGCAGGGCCTGGGTGTCTCCAGCCAGTTCGATGAGCGCTTTGGGGAAGAAGTCCTCGGCACCATCGAAGTCCACATCCTCCTTGGAAGGAATGTAGGGCTGAGGCATACGGGTGCCGGGCATGATGCTCTCAGGATCACGCAGCCACCGAACCATCCATTCCGAGCGGAGACGATCCCTGGACAGAGCCAGGTCGGGGGCCCAATCAGCGATGTTGCCGGTGGGCTTCGCCCCGGCGATCAAATGGCATTTCCCGCAATCACCTATCTCCTTGGAGGCCAGGAACTCACCCACGGGGATGCCTACCGAACCATCCACATCGTGAAGATCCACGAAGGTTGCGGGCGTCCCATCAGCATACTGGAACGATTTGATAATGTCGTTCCACTGCAGATCGTTCAACGCGAAAGTGGGCATCCGAACGGTGAGATTTGGACGGATGATGGTGGGATCCTTTAAAAAGCTGTAGAGCCAATCTGCATATACCTTGGCCCCTTCGGTATTGAGGTTTGGCGGTGATAAGTTCGGGTCGCCAATAATGCTTGCGATCTGCCCACCCTGGCCGTCGATGATATGGCAGCCCTGGCAGTTATGGTTCTTGATGATGGCCCGGCCCTTCAGAACGAGTTGACTGGCCAAATCCTGGTTGGCCAGTTTTTCAGGCCGCACATCGGTTTTCACCATCCCCAGGAGCGCCGTTACCACCGCTTCGACTTCCGTGGGGGTGAAGTTGAAGTTGGGCATGCGCAGCTTCTCATCGTAGGGCTTCACCTTGTCCCGGTCGAAGATACGGGGATTGGCAAGCTTGGCCTCAAACCAGTTGTAGTTGGTGTGACCGATCTCGTGAATCGAACCGAAATCCAGGTTATGAACCGGTTTGCTGCCCTCGAAGGTAAGGGGAGTCCCGATGGGCTTGGCGCTCTCGAACCCGGGGATGTTATGGCAGCTGAAACAGCCGTAGAACAAGATGCTTTTTTGCCCCACGAACACCAGCCGCTCATCGGGGGACATCGCCTCCACCTGTTGCCGGGCCGCCTCCTCGGTATTCTGTTTGGCCAGCCACCGGATGGCGATGTTATCCAGCTCCTCCACGTCCAGGGGGGGCACTTCCGTCTGTTCAAACTCACGGTTACGCATCGTCAGCAAGAAGGCGGTGATGTCGGCAGCTTCCTGGTCACTCAATCGAAGGTTGGGCATGCGGGTATAGGGGTTATGCACGCTGGGGTCCTTCAGCCAGTTGAACAGCCACTGAGGTGTCACTTTTGACCCCAGACCGATGAGATTCGGCCCGTGGCGCTGGTTCATGCGGTCCAGGGTGGTTTCCACGATGACCGGCTCGGGCTCCATCACATGGCAACCCAGACATCCGACGGATGCCGCCAGCTCTTTGCCCCGGGCGGCATCACCCACCCGGCTTTCACCGGTATCCAAGTGGACCCCTTCGGGAAACACGGCGGGAGTGGCCTTGCTGAACAGGTATTGCACCATGGCGTGGATTTCAGCATTGATGCGACGGATAGACGCCGGGTCGGCAGTATTGGTCTGAGCGAAGAAGGATGGCATCCAGGCGTTGTGCCGGAACGTGCGGGGATTTCGAATCCACTTGAAGGCAAAATCTTTCTTTAACTTATCAGTCACATGGGCGAGGTTGGGTCCCCGCCGCCGCCATCCCGCATAGCGCTCCAGTTCATGGCAGCCGAAGCAGGCCGCTTTTTCAATAATCGTCAGCCCTAGAGACAGCTTATCACCCCCTTTGATGATGGGCTCCAGGTAGTGGCACTTCAGGCATCCAGCTTCGCTGTACTGAGCGGGAAACATTTTCTCGTCCCAATGATGCAATTCTTCCCAGTCATACTTCTCTTTCCATTCCCGGGCCTGCTCGGGAGTGGCAGGCATGTGGCCGGCACTGGAAAAGGAGGTCCCCCGACCGCGACCGGCATGGCAGCTGGTACAACCGAACTCTTCCATTGGGTGCGGTGATGAGGAAGCCAGGAACATCTCGAGCCTGGGATGGGTCCTGAAAGGCTGGGGAGCATCTTCAAACCCGGCCTTATCAACGCCCAGGTGGCAGCTGGTGCAGCGATCAACCTTGGGCACCGTGGTGAAGATCACATCGTCCCGGATATCATCGATGATGATCTGCTGGATCTTGATAGAGGGCGCCAAGAAATCCATAACGGGTAGATCACGCACGCGGTCGGCGATGCGATTGCCTAACGTCATGTTCTCTGGGTCAATGATGCTAAGCTTTCGCTCCAGGAGACTGAC
The DNA here is from genome assembly GCA_022563485.1 of Fidelibacterota bacterium. GTDB lineage: Bacteria > Fidelibacterota > Marinisomatia > SCGC-AAA003-L08 > TS1B11 > JADFNF01. The sequence continues at coordinate 13,115 of JADFNF010000019.1, forward strand.
GCTTTTCAACAACGCGGATCGCTCGTCCTCAGCCTCTTTCATCGCTGATCCCAGGTTGGTCACTTCCTGTTTGAGCTGGTCAACGACGGTCTGGAACTGTTCTTCATTCCCCTTATATATCCGCCCATGATCCGTGAGTTGATCGAAGTTTTGCTGGGCTTTTTTGACATTATCTCGATTGGCAAGTGCCTGTTCCAACTGGTACCGGGCGGCATCCCGTTCAGCATTATTCTCCTGGTTGCGCATGGAAGCCCAGTGGAGTTCCCCTTCAGCCTCGACAATGCGCACTTCCAACTGGTCCAATTGAACCTGCTGCCGGGCGAGGGCTGCTTCGGCGGCGCGTCGTTTGGCATCCAATTCACCTAAGAGGGTGGAATCAATCTTCGTCTGCCCCGCTTCCAACTCTATCCGGGTCTTGTCGATGTCCAACTGGCGGAATTCCCGCTGGTAAGTCTTCCATTCCCGGATATAGTCGTCACCGAACATGGCGACCAGGGCGCCAAGAAAAATGATACTGGATATCCCGAACCACCGATGGAGTTGATCGGGGTGATAGTAACGCTCTTCTTTTTTCAGGTCCATAGTCAATGACTCAAATGTTGAAAAATGCTTCAGGAATAGAGATGATATAATGCAGATTAAGTGTCCATCGGAGGTACATCTTAATAGGCAAGAGAACCATCGCCAAGGCCAGAAAGATAATCAGGCTGTAACGAATCGAACCGAGTTTGTCCAGCAATGGACGGAGCTTACCCCGGGCCAACATCACCGGCGTAAGACCAAAGTAGAGGACCAGCATAATAATGCCCACTGATTCCCTCACAAGAGGATTGGCTGGCAGGCCAACACGGAGCAATTTCACCCACACATATTCCGAGAGGTTGATATTGATCAGCGGCACCACTTTGGTCACACTCCATTCTTCAAAGGGACCAAAGAAGTTCCAGTTGGGCCCTCGGAAGAAAGTCCCCACCACGATCAGGAAGACCCACAGCACCAGCCAGCCGAACAGGAAGACGAACACGGCGGTCCTGCGACCGGCAAAGCTGTAGTAGCCCGAGCCCTTTCTGTCGGAGTCCAGGTAAGGTATAGCCATCAGACCAACAATAATGAGGGAGGGAAACACCACCCCAGCCAGCCAGGGGTCGAAGTAGACCAACATTTCCTGAAGACCCAGGAAATACCACGGTGCTTTGGCCGGGTTGGGCGACAGTGAGGGGTTGGCCGGTTCCTCCAGCGGCGCCGGCAAGCCAATCGACCAGACGAGCAGAAAAACCATCATCAAAATCAGGGCGATCAGCTCAATGTAGACCAGGTCGGGCCAGACCAGCACCTTATCCTCCGGGGGATAGTACTCCTGCACCGGTTCACCGGCAGCGATGTGGGCGTCGTTCTCGTAGGCCGACTTCATGGCTAGCCATAGAAAGAAAAACACCGAATAAATCAGGATCATGATGGGAACGTTGTCGGGCTTCCCGAGAATCTTGCTGAAGTTCACATCCGTGAAGCCCCAAACGAAAATCAGGGTAATCACGGAGAACATGACCAATCCACCCCGGTTGGTCCATAGATTGTGCAACCCTAACCGGCGGTGCCAGGTCTCGAACCAGGCCGTCGGCGGGAAAACAAAGGGAAACATCAGCAGGATCAGAGTGAGCGAAATGCTGGGCGTCGAAATAAAGTCGACGACAGATTTAAGCCAGTCAAGCATGAACAGCCTCTCCCCTCAGGTCGCTTAGAATACCTTTAGACCGGTCCCGAAATGCCGCCGTCCTTCCGAACCCGCCAGAAGTGGACCGCCATGAAGATCATGATGATAAAGGGCAGGCCAATGCAGTGGAGCACGTAGAACCGCAACAGGGCACCCTCACCCACAAATCGCCCGCCTAACAGGGCAAACCGCACGTCGCTGGACATGGTTACCAGGTTGATATCCCCGATAGCCAGCAGCGAAGCTCCGGGCCCCTCATGACCCAGGAAGGGCGTGGCTCGCGCCATGTTTGATCCAACGGTAATGGCCCAGATGGCCAGCTGGTCCCAAGGCAGCAGGTAACCTGTGAAGGAGAGAAAGAGGGTCAGGAACATCAAGAGCACACCCACCACCCAGTTAAACTCCCGGGGCGGTTTATAGCTGCCGGTCATAAAGACCCGAAACATATGCAACCAGACCGCGATGACCATGGCGTGAGCCCCCCAGCGGTGAAGTTCCCGCATGATCCCCAGAGGTACTTGTTCGGACAGGTCCATGATGTCCGTGTAAGCGTATTCCACCGTTGGACGATAGTAGAACATCAACAGGATGCCCGAAATGGTAAGGACCAAAAACAAGAAAAAGGACAGGCCACCCATGCACCAGGTATACTTCAACTTCACGGCATGTTTGGGCAGCCGTACCGGATGAAGATGGAGAAAGACATTGTTCAGGATGCCCATCATCCGCTGTCGCCGGGTAACCGGAATACCGGTGCGGAAGATGGACTTCCATACGGGAGACTCGCTGATGGCGGTTAACCGGCTCTTTGGTTTTTTTTCAGCCATGGTGCCTTAGGTGAAGGGTTAGACCTTTAAGAATGCTTCGGGATGGGACCACTGCCCCTTTTCCTGTTGGAACTTGATTGACTTGTCGACGATAATCTGGCCATTTTCCGCCAGAACAATCCGGTAGCGCTCAAGGGGACGAGGAGCGGGCCCCTCAAAGTTGATGCCCGATTTCCTGAAACCACTGCCGTGACAGGGGCATTTGAACTTGCCCTCGGTGCGCAGCCAATTGGGTGTGCAGCCTAAATGGGTACATACGGTGGAGAGAACGTAGATGCCTTCGGAGTCGCGTATGACCCAGATTCCACGCAATGCTTTGAATCGTTCGTCCACCACCCCGATCTGGAAATCATCGGGGAACCCGATCTTAAAGCTTTGCGGGGGCTCGAACAGTACGTTGGGAAACAGAAACCGCACGATCATGGCCAGGAATGTGCCGGTAGCGCTGGCGAAGGCCACCCATCCGACGACTAACCAGGAAATAAAACCTTTCCGCTTGACGGATTCAGCGGGGGATAGCTCGTCCTGCGGCGTATTCAGCGCTGCGCGGGGAATTGGTTTTTCACTCATACTCAATCTGTTGTGAGATCCATTACTTTACCCCTGGTGATGGTACGGTCGGCAACGACCTGCTCAGTACCGCTTCAAAGCCATGAGGGCTGCATTTGCAATCTGTAAATTTGGATCGGATCGGGATAGCCTGACAAGGTTTTCCTTGAATAGGGGGTCAGGAATTTTTTCGGCCATATTCAAGGCCACCGAAATCGCCCGGTCCTGCTCCCTTTCATCGACATCGGGAAACTGATGAAAGTAGCTGCGGTCAAGCAACTGATTGATAATCTCCAAGCCGGAAAGGTCGCCCAATTTGGCCAGGGCAATCGCTGTATCCCAACGAACGTTGGGTTCAGGATGGGTGAGCATCGGCTTAAGCGCCATAACGGTCCCCGGCCGTCCCAGCCGGCCCAGGGCGACAACACTCTCCAGCACCACAGCCACGTCCTGCTCGTCGAGGAAGTCGATCAAGGTCCCTTCGGCTGCCACACCCCCCGCCAGACCCAGGGCTTTGATGACTGCCAAGCGGTGGGCGGGATCTTCATTTTCAAGTCTGTCGAGCAGGGCCGGCTCGAAGCGGATATCGCCCGTGAGGCCCATAGCCAGGGCGAGATAGGTGCGCAGGTAGGGTTTGCGTTCGGTGCGGGAACGCTCATACTCAAAGATGAGCTGGTCCACGAACGACTGATCGATCGTGACCTCAGCCTGTGACTGGAGCATACTGGCCAGGTCCAGGGCCGCCTGCCAACGCTCGGTCTCCGACCCGCGCCCGATGGTGGTCAATGCTTCATGAATGCTGGGAGGCGAACCGACCACCAATTTGATCATGGCAAATAGGAGGACACCGAAGACCGCGATGAGGAAGGGAACAATAAAAAAAGAATGAATGACGACGCGGACAGGATTATTGGAGACGGACTTATCTGGCGTTTCGGGCGACATCAGTAGTATTAACCGACGGCAAGTTACGCTCGCCCTGACGAGCGGTCAAGGTGGGGGGGGGATGAAGACTACAGACGCTGGCTGACCGGTTAGAAAAGCGGGGGAGCAGCCCACCACCCCGGTTTCTTCCTTTACACCTGCCCTGGCGACCTGTAATCTTTGCAGTGGCTTTTGGCCAGCAGCACCGGGCTACACGCCCACACAACCCTCTCGACGCGTTGGGGTAGCCATCATGATGGGAAAGGAAAAGGTACAGCAACGATCATTGAGCAAGCTGCGTGAAGAGATCGATGCAACTGATCGCGAGCTGTTCTCCCTCATCGCCCAGCGGATGGCCATTGTCAGGGAGATCGGCGCCTTGAAGCAAGCGCAGGGAAACGCCATCGCTGATCCCGTCAGAGAGGCTCTGCTCAAAAGCAAACTGAAGGAATTTTCCGCCGGCGTGCTGGAACCATGGCACGTGGAAGAACTGGCCTCAGTCCTGATCAAAATCTCCCGTGATCTTCAGGCCCGGTCCGGTGAATGACCGAACAGTTGAATACGATTGAATGTTAAGCTGCATGCTTCTAAAGTCCTTGCGAGGTTCGTGCCGGCACCGTTACATTTCGGCTTCAAAATAGATTTAGCGATAAACTCGATTAAAGGGGGAAAGATGATGGGGGTGACTGCCGGCGATGAACGGCGCAGCAATAAACGGCGCGTGGGGGTTGATAGGCGCAACGAGGAAGTTATCAAGAAAACCGCCGCCACCCTGGAAGAAGAGCGCCGGCAGGACAAGTTGCGGCGCGATACTTCTGATAGGCGCAGAGGTTAAAGTTTAACCCAACTCACGAGTGGGACTCACCCATGCATAACACCAAACGATTTTACGACTATGATTGGGGGTGGACGATTACAGGGTCGATCCTGCGCCCATAGCTAACTTTGCATAATCCAAGCGCACGATCACCCCTGTTCAACGTGGACAGGGTTTTTTTATTATCAATGCGAATGAATCGGACCCGATCATGATGACCTTCGAACAGTTCCAGGTCCTTGCTCAGGAGCACACGGCCATCCCCGTTTATCGCAAAGTTCTGGCCGACCTGCTAACGCCGGTGTCGGCCTATATGCGACTGGCCAAGCAGTACCATCCGGCAGTGTTGCTGGAATCGGTGGAGGCGGGCCGGCAGTTCGCCCGCTACTCGTATATCTGTATCGACCCGCGCATCAATGTATCCCACATGGCCGGTGTCACCACCATCAGAGAAGGATCGGAAGAGCGTGACACCACGGAGCCCTTCCTCGCTATCCTGCGACATTATCTCACCGGCTACCAGGTACCCCGGCTGGAGGGTATACCCGATTTCAGTGGTGGTTGGGTCGGCTATCTGGGCTACGAGGCCATCAC